>JABDFM010000006.1 GCA_013286565.1 Bacteroidota bacterium | reverse complement strand
ACCCCGCGTGTTGAAATTGACGACCGCAAATACACCCCGCAGGAAATTTCGGCCATGATACTTCAGAAAATGAAGAAAACTGCCGAGGATTTCTTAGGTACAGAAGTTACCGAAGCGGTAATTACCGTACCGGCTTATTTTAACGATGCGCAACGCCAGGCTACTAAAGAAGCCGGTGAAATTGCTGGCTTAAAGGTTCGCCGTATCATCAACGAGCCTACTGCTGCTGCCCTTGCCTACGGCCTGGACAAAGCGCACAAGGATATGAAGATCGTAGTGTTCGACTGCGGTGGTGGTACCCATGACGTATCGGTATTAGAGTTAGGCGATGGCGTTTTCGAAGTAAAATCAACCGATGGTGATACTCACCTTGGTGGTGACGACTTTGACCACGTAATTATCGACTGGCTGGCTGACGAATTTAAAAATGACGAAGGTATCGATCTTCGCAAAGACCCTATGGCCCTGCAACGTTTAAAAGACTCTGCCGAAAAAGCTAAAATTGAGCTTTCGAGCAGTCCGCAAACTGAGATCAACTTACCATACATCACTGCTGCTGACGGTATGCCTAAGCACTTAGTGAAAACATTAACCCGTGCTAAATTTGAGCAACTGGCTGATAGCCTGATCAAACGTACTATTGAGCCATGTAAATCAGCTTTAAAAGGTGCCGGTTTAAAGGTATCTGATATTGACGAGATCATCCTGGTGGGTGGTTCGACCCGTATCCCTGCTATACAGGAAGCTGTTGAGAAATTCTTTGGTAAAGCACCGTCAAAAGGTGTAAACCCTGATGAAGTAGTTGCCATAGGCGCTGCTATACAAGGTGGTGTATTAACCGGCGAAGTGAAAGATGTGTTGTTGTTAGACGTTACCCCGCTATCATTAGGTATCGAAACTATGGGTGGTGTAATGACCAAGCTGATAGAAGCCAACACGACTATCCCAACCAAGAAATCGGAAGTGTTCTCGACCGCATCTGACAGTCAGCCTTCTGTAGAGATCCACATCTTACAGGGCGAGCGCCCGATGGCAGCAGGTAACCGCACCATAGGTCGTTTCCACCTGGATGGATTGCCACCAGCACCACGCGGTGTACCACAGATCGAGGTATCATTTGATATCGACGCCAACGGTATATTGCACGTAGCTGCTAAGGATAAAGCAACAGGCAAGGAACAGAAGATCCGTATCGAAGCTTCGTCAGGTTTGACAGATGCCGAGATCAAGAAAATGAAGGATGAAGCTGAAGCAAATGCTGAATCTGACAAAAAGGCAAAAGAAGAGGTTGAAAAACTGAATTCGGCTGATGCCCTGATCTTCACTACTGAAAAGCAACTGAAGGAGTATGGCGATAAGATATCTGCTGACAAAAAAGCACCTATCGAAGAAGGTTTGAAAAAACTGAAAGAAGCTTATGCTGCTAAGAACCTTGCTGATATCGAAACTGCTCAAACAGAATTGAATACCGCCTGGACAGCTGCATCAGAAGAGATGTACAAAGCTGCCGCTGATGCCGAACAGGCACAACCAGGTGCCGAAGGTGGTCATGCTGGTGGCGGTCAGCCACAAGATCCAGGCGACCATGTAACTGATGTTGACTTCGAAGAAGTAAAATAATAATCTACCATATAAAACGAAAGCCCGTCCTGTTAATCAGCGACGGGCTTTTTTGCGGAGACCCGACCGTCATGGCGAGGAACGAAGCCATCTCTACACAGGACACTCAAATAGGTAATTAATTTTAAGCGGCAAACAGACATCCGCGATTTGCATGTGTAGAGATGGCCACGCTATCGCTCGCCATGACGGTCGGAATTATTCCGGTATCAAAGCGGAAGGAAAAATAAACAAAAATGTTATTATTGGGCGTATCCCTGCGGGCCGGGCTGTACGCTCATACTGCACGGGCCTTAGCCACGAGCCGGTATCCGCTGCCACCACTTACGCAATCAATATTGAATAACTATCGCCTTACTATAATTCACAAACGAACAAGAATCTGTGTCGTCAGTAACGTTCGGGGAAAATTTAATCACCTTGCCATTCACGTTAGTGGTTTTAAGCTGACCTTTAAAGCCATGCAGTACCAGGTTTATTTTACTGTATTTGGAAGCGAATGAACCCTCAACTGCATCTAAGCTGATCTGTTTTTTTGCTGGGTCGAAACTGATCGCGCGTTTGTAGTAGGCACCGTTTTGATAGTCGTAGGTTGAGCCATCATCTTCGTAATAAACAAAGCTGTTGGCTTCTTTACCGTACCATACGTGGAGTTCTAAAATGCCATCCCCTTTTTCGCTGGTACTTTGGATCACATGCTGCATTGGGATAATGGCACTGCCTTTGATAAATACCGGCAGATCAGTCAATGGGGCAGGTGCTTTGATTATTTTGCCACCAGTAAACTTCTTGCCTGAACTTAAGCGGTACCATTCTCCGGAAGGAAGATACACCTCTTCGGATAATTTGGTGCTTTCAACCGGGGCAACCATGATAGCGTCACCAAATAAAAACTGGTTCTGGAATCGTTCTGAAAAAATGCTGTCCTCTTGTGTATAATTAATAGCCAGTGTACGGCTTACCGGCAAACCTGTTTGGTGCGATTGGTAATAGCTGGAGTACAGATAGGGCAGTAATTTGTAACGCTGCTCAATATCTTTTTTGATGATGGCCTCTTTTTCAGCACCCCATTTCCATGGCTCACGGTATTCGGTGCCTTTGGCAGCATGGTTACGGAACATCGGCGTGTAAACGCCTAAGGAGTTCCAACGTACCATCAGCTCAGGCGTAGGGTTGCCGGTAAAACCGCCAATATCAACTCCCACTAATGACATACCGGTGATACCTAAACTGTTTACCATACGTGTGCCAAGCAGCATGTGGGCATCGTAGGCTGAGTTATCGCCCGTCCACACGGCAGAGTAACGCTGCGTACCCGAATAAGCTGCACGGGTTAGAACGAACGGACGTTTACCGTTTAATATCTTTTTAGTACCCTCGTAAGTGGCACGGGCCATTTGCATACCATAAGCATTGCGTATCTCGGGCATATAATAATTACCGAATTTTACCATCCAGGGGATATCCTGCCCCCAGGCAGCAGGCTCGTTCATATCGTTCCAAAAACCTTCCACACCGGGGTTAGCCAGCGCGGTAAATGAAGCGCCCCACCATTTACGCACATCATCCCTGAAAAAGTCAGGGAAATGACAACGACCTGGCCATACACTGCCGATATACTTTTCGCCATTGGGATAAGTGGCGAAGTAGTTATTGGCAACGCCTTCATCATATTGTTTATATCCCGGTTCAATTTTTATACCCGGGTCAACAATGGTAACCAGGTGAAAGTTCATGCTCTTTAGCTGGTCTATCATCCCCTTTGGATCGGCAAAGGTTTGTTTGTTCCAGGTGAATATCTTGTAATGATCCATGTAATCGATATCGCAATACATCACATCAGCAGGTATTTGCTTTTTGCGGAATGTTTGGGCGATATCCAGTATCTCTTTGGCGCTCATATAGCTCCAGCGACATTGCTGATAACCCAGGCTCCACAGCGGCGGCATTTCCATGCGTCCGGTTAGCCAGGTATAATCTTGAATGATCTGTGCTACGCTTTGCGCACCGAGGAAGTAATAGTTCATATCACCGGCATCAGCGCCAAACCAGCTCATGGTATCATCAGTAGAAGCACCGAAATCAAAATAGCTTTTGTGGGTATTATCGAAAAACAGCCCATAACTTAAGCCACCGTGCAACCCGATAAAGAAGGGGAAAGTTTCATACAACGGATCGGATTTTGGATTATGATCGGATGCATCGGTGTTCCAATTTGTGTACGAGCTACCACGACGGTTCAGGTTACCCGTTTTTTCACCCAGACCGATAAACTTTTCATCAGCATATAATTTGCGATAATTAACCACCCTTGTGCCCTGCCAGTTGGTACCAAAACGGGTATCATCCTCGCTCAATACTTTGCCATCAGCCGTATAAAAATTAAAACACAAGGGTGATTTAGTTATACGCAGCTTTAAAGCGGTGGTAGTGATCTCGATTTGATCTGATGACTCTTTATACTGGATTTGATCAGCAGGTTTTTGTATCACTGCAAAGGAAGTATCAACGCTATGTTCTTTACTAATGCTTACCCGGATAATGGTAGGGCTGTAGACCCAGATACGTGCTTCGGCCTCTTTGGTTTTGATAATGAGAACATTGTTTTGCTTGCTTACGCTCTCGGTGTTCCCTAATATTTCGGTCTGCATGTGCTGCTGTGCAAATAGGTTGGATGAATAAAATGATAAAAGGATAACGAGCGAAAAGCAATAACGTTTCATTGGTTTGGCAATTGGTTATGTCAAATGTAATAAAAGTTCCGGGAACGTTACCGGGATAGAATTATGATTTTTTTAAAGCGAAATTTCCGCAATATTTCCGCAGGGGTAGCGGAACGGAATAATGATTTAAAACAAAAAACCCCGCCGTAGGTGAAGGGTTTGGATAAGCTTGTTGCATTTTTAAACGTCGCGGTTATAGGAGGCTCCTATAGAGCCTATAACTTGGGGGCTGGTTTTCTATAAACAGGGTGCTCCTACGGAGCTTTCCTTAGAGTTCGATAACATTTCATGCATAAATGAGGTGTATCCTAAATATAAGCAAATACTTAAATGCCGCATAAAAAAATGCTCCGTAGGAGCACCCTGTTTATAGGAAAATGTAAAGAGAGAGTCGGGCTCCATAGGAGCCTCCTATAATTAACGCGCTATTCTATAAAATCAAACAAAAATCTTTCTTCAAACGGCACGTCAAATTTCTCTAATAATTCGTGGTATTCTTGCCTGAATGTTTTTCGTTGGTGATGGGTTTCCTGGTTAAGAATGTATTTTATGACGGCATCAATATGTGATTGCGAATAGGAAAACACACCATAGCCCTCTTGCCAACTAAATTTTCCCTTTACCCAATTTTTACTGTTTATGAATTCATTGCTTTCTACTTTGATCTCTTTTACAAAATCAGAAATTAAAACTGTTGGTTTAAAACCTACAAACAAATGTATATGATCGGGCATTGAATTAACAGCAAGCATTTTGGCTTTCCTGTTTTGAACCAGACCGGTAATATATTTATGTAACTCCTCTTTATGTTCTTTCGGAATTATGTTTTGCCTGTGTTGAACAGCAAAAACAAATTGCAGATAGATTTGTGAAAAGGTATTTGCCATATTTTTTAGAAATATAATTATAACAAAAAAGGCCCGATTATTACAACCAGGCCTTTATCTTTTTATTCTCTATGTTATTTTTATGGCCACAAGTTTTCAGGATAGGTGCCATTAGCCACCAGTTCTGAAATGCATTTTTGTACGATCGGTTTGTCTTCTTTATAAGTAACTCCAAACCATTTAGAAGCAGTAGGGATTACTTTAAATGAAGCTGTGCCGCTTTTGATCAGCTCATCAGCAGCTAGCGGAATGAAAAATTCAGACTTTGGATTATTTTCATTGGCATCAACAAACATCCTAAACATCGGCTCGCTTTGTTCGAAAACAGCGGGAGTGAAGCCCCAGAAATTCATGGATACACGCGTGTTACTATCCAAAGGATGTTCGCCGGTAGCATCTTTATAAGCTACGCTGCCATCTTCTTTGAAATAAACTTCGGTACGCTCGTTGATCTCCACCATATTGCCTTCGGCATTCACTTTACAAACGCCTCGGGAAACTGAACCGTAATCAGATAAAGTCCTGTCAACCTGGTAGCCTATCAGCGAATATTTGTCATCAGCTACCTCGCTTGTCAGGAATTTGGCCATTTCTACAAAAGCTTCTTTACCATAATAATCGTCAGCATTGATCACACAAAAAGGCTCTTTTACCTGGTTGCGCGCTGCTAAAACAGCATGCATGGTTCCCCAGGGTTTTGCTCTTTCAATGGTTTTATCAATACCGAAAGGCTTCAGGTCATAGCTTTGAAAAACATAATCAGTTTCTACACGGCCTTTTAGTTTAGGCTCGAATATGGCTTTAAATGGCTCGGCAAATTCTTCACGTATAATGAAGCTGATCTTACCAAAGCCGGCGTTAATGGCATCGTAAATGGAGTAATCAATGATAGTTTCGCCATGCGGACCAAAACCGTCAATTTGTTTCATGCTTCCATAGCGGCTGGCCATCCCTGCGGCCAAAATAAGTAGTGTAGGTTTCATGTTCTTTTTTACAGAATTATAAAGGAAAATGTTTTATCTATCTATTAAATTTCAAATATAATTAATATATGTAATGTTGACAATTATTTATTTAATGTATCTGAAATCATGTCCGTCTTTAACATTCAGCAACACTTCATAGATCAGGCGGATCACATTATCCACGTCCTCTTTGTGTATCATTTCAACTGTGGTGTGCATATAGCGTAGTGGCAATGAAATTAATGCTGATGGCACACCATCATTTGAATAAGCAAAAGCATCCGTGTCTGTACCAGTAGACCGTGAAGAGGCCTGGCGCTGGAAGGGGATACCTTCTTTTTCTGCCGTCTCGATCAGTAATTTGTTGACGTTATTTTGTACAGCAGGTGCATAAGACACTACCGGTCCTTTACCGCAGGCCAAATCGCCCTGGGTGATCTTACTGATCATTGGCGTTTGGGTGTCATGGGTAACGTCGGTCACAATAGCCAGGTTAGGTTTAATGTGATGGGCGATCATCTCAGCACCGCGCAAACCAATCTCTTCTTGTACCGCATTTACAATGTATAAACCAAATGGGAGTTTCTTTTTATTTTCTTTAAGCAGGCGTGCAACCTCGGCTATCATAAAACCACCGGCACGGTTGTCAAGGGCACGACCTACATAATAACGGTCGTTCAGTACCATGAATTCATCTTCATAAGTGATCACGCATCCTACATGGATACCCAGCTTTTCTACTTCTTCTTTTGTAGTGCATCCGCAATCAAGAAAAATATTCTTCAGCGTAGGCGCTTCTTCCTTATCGCCCGAACGGGTGTGGATAGCTGGCCAGCCAAACACGGCTTTCACTATACCCTTATCTGTGTGGATATCCACCCTTTTGGATGGTGCTATCTGGTGATCAGAACCACCATTGCGTATCACGTAGATCAAGCCATCACTGGTGATATAATTTACAAACCAGGATATCTCATCGGCATGGGCCTCAATAACAACTTTGTATTTAGCTTTTGGGTTGATGATACCTACAGCCGTACCGTAGTTATCTACATAATGATCGTCGATATAAGGTTTAAGGTAATCGAGCCATAATTCCTGGCCTTTCCATTCAAAACCCGTAGGTGAGGCGTTATTTATATATTTTTCGAAAAAGGCCAGTGAGTGTTTGTTTACCACCTCAATGTGCTTCTTTTTATCTTCTTTTTTCTTGGCCATGTATTTGTGTTTGAACTGTTTTTAATAGCGATGGCAAATATAACAAAGCTTGGGATAATGCGATACGTTAACAAATTTTAGCCGTATCATTTATATTAATTATTACAGACTTAACATTGGGTTCATTTAGCTGTAGTTTCTTTGCCTGAGTAATTTTTTTCAATATATAATTTAGTTGACTGAGGCCAGTTTGCGGAATCAAGCTGGCTTTTTTATCTTCTTTTCCAATATCTCGTAATCGAAACCATTTTTTGAGAACAGCTTCCCGGTGTGCGCATACCCGGCTTTCAAATAAAAGCCAATGGCTGATACCCGTGCATTGCACCAAATCATCGTACCACCTTCACTTTTAGCAAACTCTTCTACACGGCTCAATAAACTATTTCCAATCCCCATTTTTTGAAGATCAGGCGCAACGGCAAGTTTACGAAACTGGAAAGATGTGCCATGCTGAAAAAGCGAAATGACACCCACCAATTTATCTTCGGTAAATGCCCCAAAGTGGATTCCATCATTATCTTCGTCCAGTTCCATTTCATAAAGCTTTTGACCAGGGTATAAAACCTGCTGCCGTAATCGCCAGGTTAATTCAGGACGGATCTGTTCGATATGGATCATTGTTAAGGTGAAAGGACAAAGGTAAAAGGATAAAGGTTATTTTATGGTTTCAAAAGAAACCTTTCGCCTTTACCCTCTCAACCCTTCACCTATAAAGGGATATTCCCATGCTTTTTCCTCGGATTATTCACCACTTTATTTTCCAGCATTTTAAAGGCATGGATGAGTTTGATACGTGTTTCGGCGGGTTCAATTACTTCGTCGATAAAACCGCGCTCAGCGGCACGGTATGGGTTGGCAAATATGTCGGAGTACATCAGTTCTTTTTCGCGCCATTTGGCATCCTTGTCTTCGGCGGCATTGATCTCACGTTTGAAAATAATTTCGGCAGCGCCTTTGGCGCCCATTACCGCTATCTCTGCTGATGGCCAGGCATAGTTCATGTCGGCGCCGATATGTTTGGAGTTCATTACATCATAAGCGCCGCCGTAAGCTTTGCGGGTGATCACGGTGATGCGCGGTACGGTCGCTTCGCAAAAAGAGTAAAGCAATTTAGCGCCGTTGGTGATAATGGCGTTCCACTCCTGGTCGGTGCCTGGTAAAAACCCCGGTACATCTTCAAACACCAATAAGGGGATATTAAAGCTATCGCAAAAGCGAACAAAACGTGCGCCTTTGGTAGAGGAATGAATATCTAATACACCAGCGAGGAATGCAGGCTGATTAGCTACAATGCCAATACTTCTCCCGGCTAACCGGGCGAATCCCACTACAATATTTTCGGCAAAATCTTTATGTACCTCTAAAAATGAATCTGCGTCGATCACCTGGTTAATAACGTCCCGCATATCGTAAGGTTGAGAAGCGTTCTCGGGCATCAGGTCGGTGAGCGCAGGCCGCAATTCATCCTTACCTTCGTACGACAGGTAAGGAGCCTTATCCTCACAATTCTGAGGCATATAGCTCAGCAGTTTTTTAACATGCTGGATGGCATCTATTTCATTGGAGCAGGCAAAATGGGTCACCCCTGATTTGGTGGCGTGGGTTGTTGCGCCGCCTAATTCTTCCGAAGTAACTACCTCATGCGTAACTGTTTTTACCACGTTGGGTCCGGTAACAAACATATAAGAGGTGTTCTCCACCATCAAAATAAAATCGGTAATGGCAGGAGAATACACCGCGCCGCCCGCGCATGGCCCCATAATGGCAGATATCTGCGGTACCACACCGGAGGCCATTGTGTTTTTATAAAATATATCAGCATATCCGCCTAATGAAACAACGCCCTCTTGAATACGTGCACCGCCTGAGTCGTTCAAACCAACTACAGGTGCGCCGTTTTTCATTGCCAGGTCCATGATCTTGCAGATCTTTTCGGCATGGGTTTCAGAAAGCGATCCCCCAAAAACAGTAAAATCCTGTGAGAAAACATACACCAACCTACCGTTAATGGTGCCGTAGCCGGTTACTACGCCATCGCCGGGATATTTCTCTTTTTCCATATCGAAATCGGTCGATCGGTGAGCCACCAGCATCCCGATCTCCTGGAAAGAACCTTCATCCAACAAAAAATGCAGGCGTTCGCGTGCGGTTAATTTTCCTTTTTTATGCTGACTTTCGATGCGGGCTTGGCCACCGCCCAACAATGCCTGTTCGCGTTTATGCTGTAATGCTTTAACTTTTTTATTCACAACTGTGGTTTATAATGCAATTTGCTAAAAATAGTAATTATCAGGCTAAATGCATCCATATATGCTATTGTAAGTATAGGTAAAAACTAATGAGGATTATTGCTATTTTTAGCCCAACGCCGGAGACAATAAATTTTACAAGATCAACCTATGTGTGCCAAAGAGAAAAAGCATAAACACAATACCGATCACATCACTTACAAGGGCCTGCTTGACGGGAATAAGAAATTCATAAAGAACGCCCTAAAATCTGATCCTGATTATTTTAAAAAACTGGCGACCCAGAACCCACCCGTTTTATGGATAGGCTGTGCTGATAGCCGTGTCCCGGCCAACCAGATCACAAATACCAATCCGGGTGAGATATTTGTACACCGTAATATTGCCAACATGGTGATCCACACGGATATGAGTATGCTATCGGTGCTTGATTATGCGGTGAATGTGTTACACGTAAGGCACGTCATCGTGACCGGACATTATGGATGCGGTGGGGTGATCGCAGCCATGAGTAACCAGGAATTTGGCCTGATTGATAACTGGCTGCGCCATATAAAAGATATTTACCGGGTTCATGAGAAAGAACTGGATAAAATAAAAGATGAGGGCAAACGCTGCGACCGTTTGGTGGAATTGAACGTGATTGAGAACGTATATAATCTCTGCAAAACATCCATCGTGCAAAATGCCTGGAAGACGGGCCAACCTTTAGAGGTGCATGGATGGGTTTACAGCATCAGCACCGGTATCATCACCGATATGGAAGTGAGCACCAGCAATAATGACAAGCTGGATGATGTGTTTAAGTTCAAGTAGGTGCCCCCTAACCCCCTAAAGGGGGACACTAAAATAAAAAGCCCTCCACGGGCGGGAAGGCTTCAAAAGACGTAAATTAAGTCTCCCCTACAGGGGGAGATTTAGAGGGGGCTTTCTTTACTCAAAAACGGATACCTGTAATCCTTCGGCGGATCAAAAGTTTCCTTTATAGTTCTTGGTGATACCCAGCGTAACAGGTTGATCATAGAACCAGCCTTATCATTGGTGCCCGAACCTCTTGCACCGCCAAATGGCTGCTGCCCAACAACTGCCCCCGTCGGTTTATCGTTGATATAGAAGTTACCTGCCGCGTTGCGTAAACGATGGGTCGCCTCGGCAATGGCATAGCGGTCTTGTGATATAACAGCGCCTGTTAATGCATAGATAGATGTTTTGTCAACAATGTCTATCACCTTGTCAAAATCCTTGTCGTCATAAACGTAAATGGTCAGCACCGGGCCGAATAGCTCCTCGCACATGGTTACATAATATGGATCATCCACACGGATCACAGTAGGCTCGATGAACCAGCCCTGGCTTTTATCGTATTTGCCGCCGATTACTATCTCTACATTTTTATCGTTTTTGGCAGCATCAATATATTTTGCCAGTTTGTCGAATGATTTTTCATCGATAACGGCATTAATGAAGTTCTCAAAATCTTCAACCGGGCCCATTTTAAAGCTGGCAACATCGCGCTGCATTCTTTCTTTAATAGCAGGCCATAATGATTTAGGAACGTAAGCCCTTGAAGCAGCCGAACATTTCTGTCCCTGGTATTCAAATGAGCCGCGGATCAAAGCGATATTAGCTACATCAACATCGGCGCTTGGATGCACCAGCACAAAGTCCTTGCCGCCGGTTTCGCCTACGATGCGCGGGTAGGTTTTGTATTTATGGATATTGTTACCAATGGTTTTCCAAATATTTTGGAACACCCCGGTTGAACCTGTAAAGTGGATACCTGCAAAATCGGGATGATTAAATATCACCTCACCTGCGGTTGGGCCATCAACATAAACCAGGTTGATCACGCCATCAGGCAATCCTGCTTCGCGGAAAACCTGCATGATCACATTGGCTGCAAATATCTGTGTATTGGCAGGTTTCCAAACCACTACGTTGCCCATCATGGCAGCTGAAGATGGCAGGTTACCGGCAATAGCGCTAAAATTAAATGGCGTAAGCGCGAATACGAAGCCCTCCAGCGGACGTTGTTCCACCCTGTTCCAAACACCCTTGCCAGAAATAGGTGGCTGCTGTTGGTAGATCTGCGTCATGTAAAATACATTGAAACGCAAAAAGTCGATCAGCTCACAAGCCGAATCGATCTCGGCCTGGTAAGCGTTTTTTGATTGACCCAACATGGTAGCCGCGTTTACTTTGGCGCGGTATGGGCCTGCAAGCAGGTCGGCAGCTTTTAGGAAAATGGCTGCGCGGTGCTCCCAGGGCATTTCTTCCCAGGCAGCTTTGGCTGCTAATGCCGCATCAATAGCCGCTTTAACATGGCTTGCATCACCATTGTGGTAAGTGGCTAATACGTGTTTATGATCGTGCGGGGGGCGTACCTCGCCGGTTTTACCCGAGCGTACTTCCTTGCCGCCAATATACATCGGTATATCGATCTGTTTTGAACGGGCTTCGTCCAATGCAGCTTTAAGCGCTGCACGCTCCACACTGCGCGGGCCATAGTTTAAAACAGGCTCGTTTTGCGGCGTTGGAACATTAAAAAATCCTTTAAGCATAGAGGTTAATTATTGAGTGTGCAAAGATACGCTTAATGTGCAGATGTGCGAAAGGGCAGATGTGCAAATTACGGGAGTTTGACAATGCCGGGGAATGGCGTGTACTTCACTCCTTAAAAATAGGCTTTCACTCTATTTTAATAGGTTGCAGTGATGATGATTGCTATATTTATCATAAAATCTTGATAACCGAAATATCACCAAATAACCATGAAAGCAAAAATATTAGGCATGTTGATCTGCAGTCTATTTTACATCAGCGTGAAGGCACAGCTAAACCAGCGATTTGATAATACCAACTATAAAGCCATTTACTTTAAGGAGGCTTGTGAGCTAATGGCTAAAAACCCTAATTTGCTTTTGCTGGATGTGCGGTCGCCCGGTGAATATGCGGATACGAGTAAATACCTGACATCCAATATCGGCAGGTTAAAAGGCGCGGTAAATATTTCCATCGATTCTATAGATAAGCATTTTAATGAGCTCAAAGCTTATAAGGACAGAACGATATTAGTTTACTGCTCGCACAGCCAGCGTAGCCGGAGGGTTAGTAAATTTTTGGCCGACAGCGGGTTCAAGAGCATTTACAGCCTTAACGGGGGAATGACCGAGGTAAACAGGACCGCTGATGCCGTGTTCCCCTGTAAATCGTCATTGTACACTACCAGCATGCCTTATAAACTGATAGGGGCCGATGATGCAATCGCGTTTATCCGCGATAAAAATAATGTGGTTATTGATGTAAGACCGGCTTCGCAATTCAATGGAAAAGATACTGATGAATATGCTAATGTGGGCCGGATAAAGAATGCTATCAATGTGCCATTAAGTACGATGGATTCAGAAATGGCTAACCTGGCTAAGTATAAAGATCGCCAGGTACTGGTTTATGAACTGTATAGCAATGATGCGATGGCGGCGGCATTAAAGCTTAATAAGGCAGGCTTCAAAAACGTTAATGTGCTTTTTGACGGCTTTGATAATTTTTTGATCAATACGCCGTCATCGTCCAAACTACGGAAAGAACTGATAACAGGCACGCCATCTTATAAGATAGTTGGAGTGAGGGAAACTATCGACCTGGTCAATAACCAACCCAACCTGGTTGTGGCAGACCTGCGCCCAAAAGAGCAATTTGAAAACAAATCAACAGAAAGCTTTTATAATTTAGGGCATATCAAAAACGCCGTTAATTTAAACGCCGCTGATTTGGACACTTATTTAAAAAATAAACCTAAAACAACACCTATATTGATCTACGGTGCATTTACATCAGCCATGAAGGGTATGAAAGACATGGCCCCCGCAGATGTAAGTACAGTGAGCAAGCAACTTGCAGCCAAAGGTTATACCAATGTGTACCTGCTTTATGATGGCATATATTCAGTAGTATGGTCGTCTGCAAATGTGGGGAGCCTTAAGGATGCTGCGAATATTTTAGAGGATCATAAGGGGTTTTATTAGGCAGAGTTGGGCATTGGTCTCCGGCAAAGGCGACAAAAAAACACTCACTCTACTTTCTCAAACCTCAGATCCTGTATCTTATCGTGATTGACCTCGAACCCGGTTATCTTTCCTTTTTTGTCCTTGGTGAAATCTAAACTCTTCATCCAATCCAAATTATTGACAAGGCGTTTTTCGCTGTAAAATACAATGGGCGAATCAGGATATTTGGCATTGGTGAGCACCAGTTGGTGGTCTTTCAGTATAATGCCATAGGTGCAATCTAGCTCAGAACAATAGTATTTGCCGGTGTAGGCCATCAATTGTTTGTCTGTCGGGGTATTGAAAGGATCCCGTTTTCTCATCGTGCGACTTCTACCGTCTGGCCAGGTCTGCTGCACGGTAACATCATGTTCATTTTTTACCGTGAACACGAACTTTACGCCGGGGTAGAAACCGCGATACCAAAAGGTGTCTCTTGTTGTACGGTACAATAGGTAATGTACTCCATAATAAACGTATTTAAACTCCCCGTTCTTTAATTCGAACGCCGTGTGATCACCATCTTCTACAACATACGATCCAAGCAAGGGCTTTACGCTTATGGTATCTTTTACGATTGGATCAAAGGGGGTTTTAAAACCAGGTTTTTCTTTTTCAGGCCTATGATCTTTAATAAATAAGCCGGCCATCTGGTCGGTATTACCAAAAGTGTTGCCGTTATTACCCATATTGCCAAAAATAATAAAGGCCATTTTCGCGCCCGGAACATACGTTACTAAATTATTATAGCCATTGTTTACTCCCGGATGAAAGTATGTTTTCAATCCCTCGAAATCACCCACCTGGATACCTGTGCCAACATCAAGATATTTGCCGCTATTTAAATGGCCGCTTTGCATCATTTGCTCTATAATGAGACGATTCTCTGATTTGCTGTTTAAAAAATTCATCGCCCATTTACTCATATCATCAACATTAGTAAACAACCCCTTTGCCCCAACAGCCGAGGAATTGACGATACCCATCTTATCAGCTTGCATATACGGATAGGCCCGGTTGGGCACTATACCGGTATAATCATCATGAAAATGGGTGTTGTTCATTTCCAACGGTTTAAAAACAGCCGAGTCGGTAAACTGCCGCAAACTTTTGCCCGTTACCGAACGCACGATCTCGCCAAGCAGGAAATAGCCACTATTAGAGTACATATATTGTTTGCCCGGATCAAAATTCAGCGTCCGCTGTTTGCTCAATATTTTGATGATGTGTTCCCGGGTGATAACATCCTCCTGCGTGGTGCCGGCTATTGATAGTAATTGGTCGTAATCTCTGATACCGCTGGTATGGTACAGCAGGTTACTGATAGTGATCTTTTTTTCAAAGTTGGGCAACCAGGGCAAATACTTGTGGATGTCGTCGCCTATGCTTAGTTTCCCCTGGTGTGCCAATAGCAGGATAGTATATGCTGTAAACTGTTTGGAAACAGAACCCATCTCGAAGATGGTTTGGGGCGTAATAGGAATACCATACTCCAGGTCGGCCATGCCATAACCTTTGGCATAGATGAGCGAATCATTACGTACGATACCGATGGCGCAGCCGGGGCTTTTATTGTTATCCCATTGTTTAAACAGGCTGTCGATCTTTTTTGCAGTTTCGGTTGGGATGGATTGCGCATAGCCATTGCCAACAATAACACATGCAAACCATGAAAATGCAAGCAAATGCTTTTTGGCGATCTTCATAAAGTGAATTGTTTAAAGGCCTTGAACGGTTGAGAGAGTTTAATGCAATTTACAGAAAAAGAATTGTATAAATACAAGGCCATCAGCGGGATGCCATAACGGTACTTGCAGAAATATAGGCTCAGTATAGGTCATCTATCAGGTCAATAATGTGTCATTTAATTGTCGTAATAAGTAATTAATATTAATTCTGATTAAAAATCGCTATCCATTGATTAATAAGGTATTTCAGCTTAAAAATAGTTGAGTTTTTGTATCTTTTTTTTCGTAAAACCGTATAAAGTCATTGTTGTTTATGTTGTGTCCCAGGCAATACCGGGATACTTATTATTAATATGATCAGATAATTTTATGCCTAACGCGGAAGATATATTCAAAGAATACAGGGAGCTATTGCTGAAAAAAGTGAACGAAAATGCCAGCGGACAAGTATTCCACTTTAATTTTACTTCGATTAACGAAGGAACATTTACCGTTACCAATAACGAAAGTAAGGATATGTTCGGCGGTACTGTAAAGCTCACTATTAATAATGACGGGCTGAACATTTTAATGGATTACAAAGGCTTCTACATCACCCAAACCTTGAAAATAGATACCAGTGCCGGAAAAGGCGGTTACGTTTTTAAACGTGAACCCAATAGCGGCAAAGTTTTCCTTACGGGGCACCAGTTGGAGTCATAAGTCAATAGTCTAAAGTCAAAAAATCCTGAACTTTTTACTTACTCCCATGCATAAAATGCGCCGGACTTTACTGTTCAACTAAATAGCTTATTCCCCCGGCTATAATTAGCCCCTTATTCAAAATCTTATTAGATTAGCAGTTTAATAAGCGATCATATCATGAAGAAATTAGTTTTATCAGCAAGCTTAATACTGTTTTTTATATTTTCAGCCGCCGCCCAGGCAACCGCTCCGGTGGGAAATGGCCAGCAGCCAACTACGCCCGAAGAGTTTTCTAAAAAATTCTTTGAGATATACAGCACCAAACCGATGGATGCTATCGACTTTATTTTTTCTGGCGAGAACATAACAAAGGACCTGAAGGATGATATCATTGCGATAAAAAAGAACCTGGCCGTTACTATTAATATCGACGGGGCTTATAACGGCTATGAACTGATCACCGAAAAAAATGTGGGTGGCAGCCTGAAGCTGATGAGTTATATGGCGAAGTATGATAAACAGCCCGTTCGTTTTATCTTTATTTACTATAAGCCTAAGGATGTTTGGAAAGTATATACCTTCGAGTTTAACACCAACATGGACGACGAACTGAACATTGCGGCTGGCGTTGATAAGTTGAAACAAAATCAATAACGATCCCCAAACGCTCATTAAGCTCAATTTAACGAGGAATTTTAAGGGTGTAAAATAAAATGTATCACAAAAAACATCTTTTCGGATTTATTACGTTGATCTAAAGTACGATCGTGATTTTTTGATATGACCAAGTATTTCTTATTTGTTATAGCCTGTTTAATAAATAGCAAAGCTTTTTGCCAGGCAGATACCACCAAAGCCATCAGATACTATCAGTTAGGGATTAAAGACCATAGCGCCCGGGATTATCAAAGTGCAGCCAAAAAATTTGATACGGCCATTATGATCAATCCAAATTATGCAATGGCGTATTACTACCGCGCGGTTGATAAACTTTATTTAAAAGACATTAAGGGTGCTATTGATGATGATACTAAAGTAATTGAATTGAAGCCCGCTTATTCAAGTGCCTATGATAACCGTGGCTATTCCAAATATTTATCGGGTGATGCACAGGGGGCGATACAGGATTATGATAAAGCAATAGCGCTTAACCCCAAGGTTGTAAAAGTTTATATAAACCGTGGCAGGGCTAAAAGCCACATAGGAAATTATCAGGATGCTATTGCCGACTTTAATAAAGCATTGGAGTTAAGTCCGTCCAATCCGGACATTTATTTTGACCTGGGTATTTCAAAAGGTGCGATGAATGATTACAAAGGAGCGATTGAAGCCTTTGACAAAGTTTTAAAATTAAGGCCTAAGGATGATAAGGCGCTGCTTTACAGGGGAGCGATCAAAGGGCTGGAAAATGATTACGCCGGTGCCATAGAGGATCTTACCCAATGTATTGCCATCAACCCGGATAATGATATGGCTTATATGAGTAGGGGCGGTATCCGGTTTGATCATGATGATAAAACCGATGCCTGTGCCGATTGGAATAAAGCCCTGACCTTAGGCAATAAAGAAGCTGCGGACCTGATCAGCAAAAACTGTAAGTGAGGAGTTGTTGATAAAATCCCTATCGAAGCGTTTTTCTTATCTTTGCTATTCAAATGAAATATTTCCGCTGGCTTCTATTCCCGTTCTCTCTCATATATGGCCTGGTTGTCATTATGCGCAACTGGTGCTATGATGCCGGGGTATTCAAAAGTCGCGGTTTTAGCATCCCGGTAATATCGGTTGGCAACCTGGATGTGGGCGGTGCAGGCAAAACCCCGATGACCGAATACCTGGTGCGTTTGTTAAAAGATCATTATAAACTGGCTACGCTAAGCCGTGGATATGGACGAAAAACACAAGGTTTTATAACTGCCACTGCTACTGCCACTGCTACTCAAATAGGCGATGAGCCCGCGCAGTTCAAACACAAATTCCCGGAGATAACCGTAGCTGTCTGCGAAAAAAGGGTAGAGGGGATAAAGCATCTTCAAGCCGGGCATAATCTGGTCATCCTGGATGATGCCTACCAGCACAGGGCGGTTAAGCCGGGCCTAAGCATTTTGCTATTTGATTACGGCAGGATAAATGAGCCGCATCTTTTATTGCCCGCAGGCAACCTGCGTGAGCCGTTTAGCGGGCGCTGGCGTGCCGATGTCCTGGTGGTGAGTAAATGCCCGGCAACTTTAATTGATGAGGAGCAGGCAAGGGTAGCCGAACGGATCGGCCCGCTTCCTTTTCAATCTCTTTTCTTTACCACTATTGCATATCAGCCTATGCAGGATATGGATGGTAATAAGGCCGATACCACATTAGATGCCGATACCTCTGTTTTTTTACTGACGGGGATTGCCAATTCGCAGCCGCTTTTACAGCATATTAAAAGTTATACCGCGCGGGTTGTCCATCATAATTATCCCGATCATCATCAATTTAGCTTAAAAAATATCACTAAACTTGCCGGTGAATTTTCTGCCTGTACAGGAACAAAAAAATTGATCATTACAACAGAAAAGGACGCACAACGTTTAGTTGAACACGAGTTGCTGCCACTGGTAAAAACGCTGCCTATTTTGGTGATATCGATAGGCGTGCAATTTTTGAATAACGGGGAGCAGCAGTTCGGCCAATTAGTTACAGAATATGTTAGAGAGCATACAACAAACCACATCATACATTAAAAGTCGCATCGGCGATTTTGAGCCCGAAGTAGGTATCATTTTAGGGACAGGGCTTGGCGGCCTGGTTTCTGAAATCGAAGTGGAAAAGCAGCTGATGTATTCCAACATCCCCGACTTCCCGATCTCAACGCTTGAGTTCCATTCTGGTAAGCTGATATTTGGCACACTTGCAGGGAAAAAAGTGGTTGCGATGCAGGGTCGTTTGCATTATTACGAGGGTTATACCATGCAGCAGATCACTTTCCCGGTTAGGGTGATGAAGATGCTGGGCATAAAAACATTGCTGGTATCCAATGCCAGCGGCGCGCTTAATCCAGCCTTTAAAAAAGGCGACCTGATGGTAATAGCCGATCACATCAACCTGCAGCACTTTAACCCGCTTATCGGCAGGAACGAAGAGGAGCTGGGTCCGCGTTTCCCGGATATGAGCGAGCCTTATAAACAGGCGCTGATAGATAAGGCCATGGATATTGCAGCAGCCAACAATATTACCTGCCATAAAGGAGTTTATGTAGCGGTAACAGGCCCTAATCTCGAAACCAGGGCCGAATACCGGTATTTGCGGATCATTGGCGGAGACGCGGTAGGGATGAGCACGGTGCCCGAGGTGATAGTGGCAAACCACATGGGGCTGCCAGTTTTTGCCATATCGGTATTAACCGACGAGGGTTTCCCCGAGAATTTAAAACCGGTTTCGATTGACGAAATACTCGCCATTGCGCACGAGGCTGAACCAAAAATGACATTGATACTTAAAGAATTGATCGCCGGCCTTTAATGTTTAACCAGTTAAAATATATCCTTTTATTACTGTTGTGTTTGTCGGCAGGGCTTGCTTTTGCACAGTCGCCAACCAACCCTAATTATAATCCAAACAATCCAAATAACCCCAACCGGCAAAGGGCTGACTTTAGCAAGGATACAGCAACTAATACCACCGGGAAAAGCCTTACAGGCGACCAGGAGATAGACGCGATAAGGAAAAAGGAAGAGGGGAAGCGCGATTCAGTTATTTTTACATCAAAGTTTATTAGGGTAACCAACGAGCGGTTCCTGAGTGATAGCACCCAGGTATTTGTGCTGGATACAGGCCTGGCTAATTTTGAAAATTACAGCCCGCTTTACCAGCCACGCAGTCCTAAGATCGGTCTGGGTAATTTGGGCCTGCCCGAGCGCAGTTTGTTATTTGAACCCAGCCGTACCATCGGGTTTGATGTGGGGGAGCATTACCTGGATGCTTATCTTTTACTCCCGCAGGATATACAGTATTATAAGGCCAGGGTGCCCTATACCAATTTATCTCTTTTTTCAAGCGGTGTAAAAGAACAAGTGTTTAAGGTGCTACACACCCAGAATATAAACCCCCAGTTAAACGTTGGGTTCAATCTTAATTTTATAGGCTCGCATGGTTTTTATCCGCAGCAGGCAGTTGGTGATCTGTCTGCTGCGCTGTTTAGCTGGTACGAGTCGAAAAGCAAACGCTATAATTTATTGGCCAACCTTATTTTTAATAACCTGAAGGCACCTGAAAATGGGTCAATTTTAGATGAAAGCATCTTTACTACAGCGCAAAACACTTATGCCACCAGCCAAAATCAACCGGTGCGCCTGTACAACACCAGTGATAACATTCGCAATAATGGGTTTTATCTGAAACAGTTTTACTATATCGGCAAGATAGATAGCCTGCAAAAAGGCGCTGATAAATCAAAAATATTGCCTACGCAGCGTGTGGCTTATACTTTTTACTACAATACCAGTAAATATAAGTTCTTGCAGAATGAACCCGACACTTATAATGTATTTCCCGATTATTACTATAGCTCTAATTATTCCCACGATTCGCTTACCGTGTTTCACATCCAGAATAGCTTTTCCTATAGCTTTTATCTGCGAAGTAAATCGATCAAAAATGAAGTAAAGCTTGACGTGGGCCTTGTACAAGATTTTTATCACTATCAGCAGTATGTTGCTGATACGGTTACAAATTTTAACACTTTTGGGAAGGCCCTCCAAAACGACAAAAAGCAGGATCAGTCGTTCCAGGATATTACGCTGAAGGCTAAGGTAGGCTATCGTTTTAGCGACAGGATATTTTTGGATGCCGATCTGCAACAGATAGCCCAGGGGCGCGATTTCGGCGATTTTCTGTATGATGCAAAGGTTACGCTGGCAGGTGGCCGCAAAGCCGGAAGGATTGTTTTAGGGGCATATTTGCAAAGCAGCTCGCCACCGCTGGTTTATACCGACTGGATATCAAATCACTACATCTTCCATAATAATTTCAGCAATCAAAAAACCACAAGTGTGTCGTTCAATTACATTAATGACGCCCTGAAATTTGATCTGAAAGCCGAATATTTTTTAATAGCCGATTACCTGTATTTTGCAGCCCAACCTAATGGTATCGATGCCACACCCACCCAATTACATTCGGATATTAACCTGCTGAAAGTAAGCTTGGGAAAAACTCTGAGCTGGCACGATTGGCATTTTGATAATTACCTGGTTTATCAGAAAACCGATTACCAGTCAACTTTGCGTACCCCTGAATTTTATATGTACAGCAGTTTGTCGCACTCGCAATTTTTGTTTGGTGTGCTCCATAGTAATGTGGGGATAAACGTACGTTATAATACGCCCTATGTAGCGCCTTCGTATGCGGTGGGGCTGGGGCAATTTTATAATAGCAGCCCCAATTTAACATTTTCATCCTACCCGGTAGCTTCCATATATTTTAAAGCTACGCTGATACGTACCAATATATTTGTGCAGTATGATTACGTAAACCAGGGCCTGTTGAGCCAGGGATATTATATGGTGAACCGTTATCCCGGTCCAAACAGTATGCTAAAGATCGGAGTTTCGTGGGCGTTCTATAATTAAGTTGGCAGTTTTTAGTTGGCTGTGCGCAGCATCAGCTAAGCAGATCAGAATCTCAAAAAAATACTTGCAAAATGCTAATATTTTTAGCTAACTTAGCAGTGTAGATCATTTATGTCCTGATCACCCGTTTGCCTCACATAGCCGGGCATTTCCTGGTGACTCATTTACATTTTCTAAAACTATTTCATGCCGTTGGCCACCCAAAGAATTTCTTTGCTTTCGGCAACCGACATTCCATCATATCTGATTAGTTGCGATAACTAATTGAATTTGTTCTTTGAAATTTTAAAAATAACTGCCAACTGCGCACTGAAATCTGCCAACTGAACTTAGATGATCTCAAACTTTGATAAGCTCACAAACTCCTGTACCCTTGCGGCTATTTCCTGCTCAGTAAGGTTCCGTAATTTTTCTGTTCCGAATTTTTCTACGCAGAATGAAGCCAATGCCGAGCCATAAATAATGGCGTTCTTCATGTTATTAAAGTTCACTGTGCCAACTTTAGCAAGGTAGCCGATAAAACCGCCTGCAAAGCTATCGCCAGCACCTGTAGGGTCAAATACGTCAGCCAACGGCAGCGCAGGGGCCGAGAAAATAAGGCCGTCGGCAAAGAGCAAGGCGCCATGTTCGCCTTTTTTAATGATCAGGTATTTTGGGCCCATGCCCAGTATCTTTTTGGCCGCCTTTACTAAGGAAAACTCACCTGATAGCTGGCGCGCTTCAGAATCATTGATCGTAAGCACGTCGATCAGCTTAATAGTTTCCAGCAGATCACCCATCGCGATATCCATCCAGAAGTTCATGGTATCCATTACGATCAGCTTAGGACGATTCTTAAGCCGTTTGATAACTGTTTGCTGCACCTGTGGTGTCAGATTACCCAGCATCAGGAATTCGCAATCCTGGTACGATTCAGGGATGATGGGGTCGAAGTCGCCCAATACATTCAGCTCGGTTACCAGGGTATCACGGCTGTTCATATCGTTATGGTATTTTCCGCTCCAGAAAAAGGATTTTTCGCCCTGCTTAACCTGCAGGCCCTCGGTATCGATATGATGTTTGTTGAGATCATCTATCTCGCTTTGCGGAAAATCATCGCCTACCACGGCAACAATTTTTACCTGGTCACAAAAGTATGATGCGGCCAAACCGGCGTAAGTAGCCGCGCCTCCAACAATTTTATCCGTCTTACCAAAGGGTGTTTCAATGGCGTCAAATGCCACAGTACCAATAACTAACAAGCTCATTAAAATATCTTTTAAATTTTTTGTTGCAAATATTGTGAATTTAAGCTGGAAATCATACTTTTGCACACTCCAAACCGGAAAATGATTCCTGAGTAGCTCAGCTGGTTAGAGCATCTGACTGTTAATCAGAGGGTCGCTGGTTCGAGCCCAGCCTCAGGAGCCTTGGCAGGCAGGCACTTACAACCCAATGTTGTAAGTGCCTTTTTATTTTACAGCTATCATGTAAAACAGGTGTAAAACATTTCATATATTTTATCAACCATTGGATTGTTTTTATTCCATCTGACTGATTATCTTGTTTACTTCAATTTCAGTCTTTTTGCAGTTTTGCCCAGCAGATCGCGATTAAACCCGATGCACGTTTTATCTTTATTGCAAGCAAGTCAACAGATACTGCTTCTCTTTGTATGTCAACTTCTATCTGTTTTAACTCAGCGTGGGCTTGTTCGTAAGTAATAATCAGCTTCCATTGTAGTCTTTTTTGTTTTGTAAGGTTCTAGTTTTTAAAGCGACCTCTTGCTGGACATTTAATAAAATATTTTTGTTTTAAAGTTAACAACTGCTCTTCAAATCTATGGTTATGATCAATAATTGATTCCGCATCATCACTGACTATACCCACCATCTCATTTCTTGGTATTTCTACAGAATGAAGGATAAATCCGAATTCATCCTTAAAGTTAATAGTAAATGCACCGTTTGAATAGTTTTCTTTCATGTCATTTAGCCCACCAATAGCAAGTGAATAATACAATAAGTTCCCTCTGTAAAGAGCCTTTAGAGCTGTGGTTGCTCCGGGGTTAATAAAACTCAAGTGCTTTAAGTTTAAAATATTTATTTATGGCTCATAATTATTAAAAAGTGAACTCCCATTTGATATAAAAATGAGCTTCAAATTTCAAATTAGGCACTATCCTGTGTTTAATGAAAATAACACAGCCCGTTCATACAGGCTGTGTTATATCGATTTTTTCTAATTTATTCAACAGCGCACTCAACTGAGCAAATGTAAAAGACCAGGTCTTCATTATTGTGTTGAGCAATCCTTTCTTCTGAAAATGAAAAAACGAAAAAATTAATAATGGAAGTTTACTTTGAGATAGTACGTTAAATGGTTATAGAAATCATATCCATAACAACTTATTTATATTGTCATATGGCCTGTTTATATTTTGTTAATAATAGTTTTATTGCAGTGGGTTTGAACATATTTTCAGAAGACTTAAGCGGGAGTTCATAGTTTGCTAATAATCAATGAAGTACACAAAATATTATAATTACAGTGCAATTTGTAACAAAAACATTACAAATAGTAATATTGTACCATAAATAATACCTATACATTTACCCTATAAATATCACATAATTTTCACCTTAATCTTATCACACCGATGAAAATCATACCTCAACTTTTGGTTACTTAACCATCTTTTATGGCGCTAAACGGTCCACAGGTTAGCTATTGGTAATTTTAGACCAATAAGAACTAATGCCTTTCGATAAATACTCAATTATTTCCGTTCCGAAAACTCGTTGCAGGATTTGAATGACCTCTTGTTGTATTAAAAAGACAAGGTCAATAAGATAAGGTAACTAAATATAGTCGCAGGAAGAAGAAATTACCAGCCCTATCTGGGATTGAATATTTTGTCAACAGACCATTGATCCAAAATCAATCATGAATTATAAAAAGCACGCGTAAAATACATTAAGACAATAAATGATACTAAACTAAAACAAAGCATGAAAAAAATATACTTCACTATTTTAACCTTAATTGTGGCGACACAGGTTTCCTTCGGGCAATGGACCACAAGCGGAACCACTATTTATAATAGTAATACCGGCAATGTAGGTATCGGTACAACAAGCCCGATTGTTAAACTCGATGTTGTTAACACACTAAGCGGCGTCCACTCTACTAATCCGTCTATATTTCGAATATCTGATCTGTACAATGCAGGAGCTAATGGTCAATTTTTTCAAGTTATTGGAGCGGGTAACGGAACTGGTTACACCAATATAAGTTTAATTTCAAATTATGGCTTTTTATCTTTGGGTGCACGAGCCGACGGTTCTGCGACTCCTACTAATTCTTTGAATATTTTGTCAAGTGGCAATGTAGGTATCGGTACAACTTTACCAACTGCCCCATTGGATATATTTAATGTGCCATCAGCAACACCAATGAGTGGGGGGCTTAATTTCTCATCTGTTTCTGCGGGAACAGCCTTCTGGGGATTTAGGCTCGCACCAACAACGTACGATTTCAATCTTGATGTAGATGACGGGGTAATAAATGCAGCAGCATTAACTGTGCAAAGAGCTACTCACAATATCGGTATTGGTACAAGTACCCCATATAAAAAACTCGATATTGTTGGCGCTGTCTCTATCGGAGCTAGTGGAGGTTCAGGTGGTTTAGGTATTGAATTTGGGGATGTTTTAGGATCAGTGCCATCTTCACAAGTAAGGAGTATTGTTACAACAGGCAATTCAACCATTGGTGTTGCGGGAGATATAATTATTCAGCCGAGGTCAGATGTCCCAACGTCGACCAGGTTTTTTATTCAAGGCAATGAAAAGATGAGAATCGATGCAAGTGGCAACATCTGCATTGGAACAACAAATCCCCAAGGTTATAAGCTTGCGGTAAATGGCAGCGCCATAGCCACATCCATGACGGTTAAACTGAATGCCAACTGGCCCGACTATGTTTTCAAAAAAGACTATCAACTCCCAACCCTCCAGGAAGTAAAAACCTATATCGATCAAAATCATCATTTGCCTGAAATGCCATCAGAAGCAGAGGTAATAAAAGATGGACTTAACCTGGGTGAGATGAATAAAATTCTTACTAAAAAAGTAGAAGAACTGACCTTGTATTTGATTGAAAAAGATAAGCAGATAAAAGTTGAAGAATTAAAGAGTAAGGAGCAGGAAGAACGGATTAAAAAGCTGGAAAACCAGATGCAGCTCTTGCTTACTAAGGCTAAAGAAATAAACTAAGCTACTCCTCAACTATTACTCGCTCAGTATTTATTGTAGCTACTATAATGATATTAGACACTTAGCCACTGGGTTTTAATAAGAATATAACGACAGTTCAATAAAGATGAAATTACCAACTATGAATAAAAAACTCGTTCACCTATTTTCATATTGTATGCTTTTCATTTGCCATATAAGTTTTGGGCAAAGTGTTGTAAATGTAAACCTGCTTACAGGCACGGCAAATGTAACGATACCCATATATACTGTGAGCATCGGACAGGTGTCAGTGCCTATCAGTATCAGCTACAGCGGTTCGGGTATAAAGCCGAAAGACGCAGAGGGCACGGCCGGGATGGGTTGGCAAGTCAACGCAGGGGGACAAATAAGCCGGGTGGTAAGGGGGTTGCCCGATGATTGCACAAAAGACAGCTTAGGCAATATCATGCTTGGGTGGATGAGCGCAAGTAACACCGGCGCAAGCTATGCAAGCAGTTATACTATATTTAACAATGGCACCTGCAATAATGGGGCAAGCGATATCACCAACATAAACAACAACATACCTTACACTTACGATACAGAGCCGGATATGTTTTATGTTAACGCACCGGGTTTATCTTGCCAGATAGTTTATGACCGGGTTACGGCTAAATTTCAACCTGTTAATTATCAGGACCTGGTGATTCAATACACAACGATAACAGCGGCAGGGAACCATACCGGCAATATTACTTCATTTACCATAACCAATGATAAGGGTATAAAATACGTATTTGCAGCCCCCGAATCAGTTACCCAAACAACAACGGCTACAGGAACAGTAAATTATTTTGCAACCAAATATAAGCAATACCAGCATGGCATCACTTATTTTGATGCCTGGAACCTGGTCAGTATTACTGATGCCAATGGTAACGGAGTGAGTTTAAACTATTGGCCCTCGCCGGTAAGGAGTAGCACAGATCCGGTTGAGTTGTTCCTGGGCGGTTCGACGACCCCAAGTTTGCAATACAAAGTGCTGCAAACGGTAAACCCCCAGCTTTTGAATAATATAGGTACAAATAATGTTAATTCTGCAATTTATGCCGAATATGTTGGCTTTAATTTTACATGGTATACTCCCCAAATAAATGGTTACAGTACGGGACAGACCTATATATCAGATATCAACGGTATGGGAAGGGAGTTCAGTTTTAATTACACTCCTGTTACATATAACTCGCCCTTAAATTATTCAAGGGCTTATTTGAAAAGTTTTTGGGATCATGGATGCGGCACACCTATCAGTTACCAATTTGGTTATTTAGGGGTTAACACCGATAATGGTACTACCGCATTACCAGATTCCACTTCTAATCAGCTTGACTACTGGGGCTATTATTCGTCTTCCGCAAGTACAACTACATTGCAGCCTTCGGTTTATGTAAACCCTTCTACTGCCGGTTATCCGCGTTATGCTATTAGTACCTCCAATTCACCAGGTTCAGCTTATGCATACAGCTTATCAGGGAGCAACAGAGTTGTTAATGCCACTAGTATTGTTGATGGTTCATTAAACTCAATTACATACGGACAAGGAGGAAATACAACTGTCACCTATGAACCTAATGATTATTACGATGTACCCTCTTCCTCGGTAGTACAGGGCGGGGGTATCCGGGTAAAACAAATTGTTGATGATCCAGGTAATGGTGCCACAAATAGTATTATAACCCGCAATTACTCCTATCTTAACCCTTCAACGGGCTTATCAAGCGGTGTACCGATCACTTTGCCACAATTTGCCTTTACCGCCCCATACAGCGGAACGGCTACCGGCCAAAGCTTGTGGACAAACGCCACCACCCTGTCGGCTTATGACCTTTCTACCGATGACCATACCATTATGTATGCTTATGCTAAAGTAAACCAAACCGGCGCCGGGAGCACGGTTTATAACTATAATGTGCCTGCAACCTACTGGAACACAAGCGCAGCACCGATTTGCACAGGCTGCACCACCGCTGAATGGTACCCAACGGTTAATTTAGCCGCCAGTTATAGCTGCACTGTTAACAACGGACCTATTGCTAACTTGACCTATTCGTACCCGTTTATACCAAACCCTAATTATAATTTTGAACGCGGGCTGCCCATAAGCATTATCAGCTACAACGATGCCGGGACAAAAGTCAGCGAAACCGACTATACCTACCAGCGTTCGTATGCGCCAACAGCTGTTACTGCATTTAAGGCTGAAGATGGCCCATCAGGCGGTGTGGCAAAATTTTATAATAAATACACTATTTTTTATAATACCAGCGAGTTAATGGCAAGCGTTGCAAAAAAGGTGTACGATTCGCCAACGTTAACCCAGGCGCAGAACAGTACTGTTAATTACACCTATGGCAGCACACAGCATAAACTGCTTACAAAACAAACGGCCACCAACAGCGATAACAGTATTGTAACCACCAATATCAGCTACACTAAAGATTATACTGCCGCTGCCGGAGCAAACCCCAACGTAAACGCCATTTATTATATGCAGCAACAAAATATGAATGTGCCGGTTGAAACTTATCAGCAGGTAACCAAGGGTGCTACTACAGTAACTACAGGCGCCTCGCTAACATTGTTTAAAGGTTTTACGTTTTCAGGTACGCCCACATTATATTTACCATCGCAGCAGTTAAAAATGGTACAGCCTAATGGTGCTGCCTTTACGCCTTATACCATCACCGGGCAAACATCAACGAGCGACAGTAAATATTTTGCCGTTGCCAATTTTGACCAATATGATAATGCCGGTTACCCGGAAACAATCGATGATGTCAATAAGAATATACAAACCTCGTTTTTTGATTATTTGAGCAACCATGTAACGGCAGTTTTTAAAAATGCCAATTACAACGAGGTGGCCTTTAACGATTTTGACAGCCAGTTTGCGCCGGGTGTAAATACATTTACAATTACAGGGTCGTCATATACCGCTAATGGCAGCCATGCAGGAAGAAGTGCCAGCATAACCACTACCCAAACCGTTACCTCAAGTCAGATCACAAAAAATGTCAATGCTATAAATTATATATTTTCGATATGGATAAATGCCCCGGTAACTGGTACGCTCAACTTGACCGGCGTGAGCACCAACCCCACTATTAATTATACAGCGGGTGGCTGGAGTTATTATGAACTCAAAATTCCAGCTACAGCCTTATCTTCTACTTTTACATTAAGCTTCACATCCAGCCAGAATATAACTATAGACGATATTCTTTTATACCCGGATGTGGCTGAAGCCTCGACAGCAACCTACGATCTTACCGGCCATTTTAAAATTGCTGAAACCAATACGAACGGGGTGTCGGCCTATTTCACCAATGATTCATGGGGGCGCCTCCTGTTCCAGTATGACCAGGATAGGAACATCGTGCTTAAAAAATCCTATATACAGAACCTTACCCCCATGATACATTATACCCCTGTAAGCAATATCAATACTAACACCTCCATATCTTTCAGCCCCTTGGCTAACGATGATTGCACGGGAGGCAATACTTATACCTGGAGCTTTGGAGACGGAACGCAAAACATGGTTACCAATTCGGCCAGTGTGGTTTCTCATACTTTTCAAACACCCGGTACCTATTCTGTTAACCTCAGTGTAAATTCTGCTTATTTTGGCACTCAGACCGCTAATCCGATATCTGTAGTAGTAGCACCTCCACAGGTAAACATTGTCTACAATAATACTTGCCCATACGCCGGGCCAAGCACTCCTTTAATAGGAAGCGTGACATTTTCAAAAGGTGGAACTGTTATTTATTCATTTACCAATGCGCAGCTTATTGCCGGTGTCGCTATTATACCGGATAACTATACCATTCAAATAAACGCAGTAGGGAAAAATTATGGCGCGGTTACTTACACAGGGGCCTCCTTACAGGCGCAATGTTTCCCTTCTCAAGGCCCTGGAGCGACTTATACAGTTACCGATAATTTAAGTTTTACACCAACAATTTATCTGGGCATTCAGCCTGCTGCATGTAATTAGGCAAAATGATCATAAAAATAATAAACATACTGTAATTCACCTTTCATCAAACCTTATATATGAATTGTAAGCCTTATTACATATCCCTCCTCGCAATAATTATGTTGTTGATGACCCAGATAAGTGCAGCGCAAAATATGGACTTTGTGCAAATCGACCATATAAAAATAGCAAGTATCACTACCAATGCGCAGATAGCTCCCTTAAGCCCAAGCCAAAAGCAGACTACCATAGTTTATATCGACGGATTAGGCAGGCCGCTGCAAGCAGTGGCAGAACAGGCCAGCCCATTACAGCATGATATGATACAACCAGTAGCTTACGATAACTTAGGCAGGCAAACCATAAGCTACTTGCCATATACCGATGAAAGTACCAACGCCACAGGTAGTTACCGGGCAAATGCTATAACTACCGATCAACCCGCATTTTACAGCAACAGTTCTCAATATATTATAGCTACCGACCAATCTCCTTATACACAACAAGTGTTTGAAAATAGTCCATTACAGCGTTTATTACAGGCTGGCATGGTGGGTATCGGTTTTCAGCCCGGAGTAGCTAATAATCACTTTAAAACAATAAGCTACCGCTCTAATACCAATGCAGACGGCAATATTTTGATATGGAACCCCGACGGTACTTTTACTGCGGGTACTTATTATAATGCGAACAGCTTAAGTGTAACTGACGGAAAAGATGAGGACAATGTAGAAACCCTAAGCTTTACCGATCTGGAAGGCCATACGATCTTAAAAAGGCAAATATTAACAAGCGGTAACCTGGATACTTATTATATTTACAACGCAGCAGGAATAATCAGTTATATTATTCCCCCTGCGGCAACTACTGCATTGAGTGCAAACAGCTATAACCTTACAATTGCCCCGTTAAGCAACCTGGTGTTCCACTTTACTTATGACACCATGGGGCGTCTAATAAGTAAAACTGTACCTGCAAAGGGCACTATTAATATTGTTTACGACCCCCTGAGTCGCCCAGTACTGATGCAGGATGCCAATATGCTGGCCGCTAACCAATGGAACTATATAAAATATGATATCAAAGGGAGGGCTGTTGAGCAAGGAATATACACCGATAATACTACATCACACATAGGCCAGGCAAATATGCAAACTTATGTTAACACACTAAGCTATGCTACCATCTGGTGCGAAACCCGTACCGGCAGCAGTACTACCATCAATAATGGGTATTATACCAATGCGGTGTTTCCGACAACCAATATTGCACCATTGGCTTATGCTTATTTTGATGATTATGCGCTGGATAATAACACAAGTACGCCCGATTTTAACTACAAAACCCAAAATGACACTTATCTACCTAACGAAGAAAGTGCTACACTGGCCCAGCTAAGAGGCATGCCAACTGTAGTGAGTAAAACAACAGTGGGAGCCGGATCAACAAATACATGGCTCACAACTGTTACATTTTATGATAAAAGGCTTAATGTTATACAAGTGCAAAGCAATAATCAGCTTTATTATACCAATGCCACAACACTTACCGATACCAAAACGGCAGTCGCTGATTTTACAGGGGCAACCATTTCTGCTAAAGTAGTCAAACAGACAACCTCAGCAAGCACAACAACGGTTTACACTTATATGAGTTATGACCATATGTACCGTGTAACTGGCATCAGCCAGAAATACAATACAAATGCTACCACAAACGTGGCAAGCTATACATATAATGAGCTTGGCCAGATCATCACTAAAAATCTGGGGCAAATAGCCAGCGGCACCATCCCTGCAAATGTAAGTTTAAGCGCTTACAGTGCAACTACAGTTATTGCCTCCAGCAGCATAACCTTAACACCCGGTTTTACCGTACCATCAGGCTCAACCTTGAACGCTTTCATCTCAACAGGATATTTGCAAACTGTTGATATGCGGTATAACATCCGCGGGCAACTGCTCAGTATTAATAACAGCAAGCTCAGTAATGATAACGGTGTAACCAACGGCGACAATACGGACCTGTTCGGCATGCAAATGCTGTATGACCAGGTAGATGCCAATATTGGCAATACAGCCAGTTTTGATGGCAAGCTAACAGCCGTAAAATGGATGAGCAAGGACGGTAGCGGCAACAGCTCTTATGAACGTGCTGTAAAATATACTTATGATGGCATCAACAGGTACACGGCGTCAAACTATGCGGAAAGAACCACTGCAGGTACAGGAGCTTTTAATAATAATATTGGGGGATTTGATGAAAGCGGTATTACCTATGATGCCGGAGGGAATATTTTAACATTGAACCGCAACAGTTCAACTCAGGGCACCAATACAAACGTGCAGATAGATGCCCTTGCTTATACTTATTACCCGGCTAATCCCAATCAGCTGAAAACCGTTGTTGATGGTACCGGTGCAAATTACACGGGCGCGGGTTTCCGCAATTATACCACCAGCACAGGCAGTTATACGTACGATGCCAACGGTAACTTGACCATCGACCCTTATAAAGGTTTAAACATTACTTATGATTACCTTAACCGTACAGATAAAATAACTTTCACCACCGCAACCGGCCGCTATATTAATTATACCTATGATGCGACAGGGATACTGATCAGAAAGCAGCAATATGATAATAACATTTTGCAAACCACTACTGATTATATCGATGGCTTTGTATACCTTACAGCAGGAACAGGAGCGGCAGCCCTATCTTATTTCCCGATGCCTGAAGGACGGGTGCTGAATATCGGTTCGGGAGGTACAGTAACTCTTAAGCAGGAGTTCGTTATCACCGACCAGCAGGGCAATGCCCGTATCAGTTTCCAGGATAATGGTAATGGTACACCCGTAGTAAAACAGGAAAGTAGCTATTATGGTTTCGGGATGATCATGCCGAATAGCCCGGTGGCTACGCCAACAATGGATAACAAACACCTTTACAACGGGGGCAGCGAATGGCAAAATGATTATGGCAACCTGCCCGACTATTATCAGACGTTTAACAGAAACTACGATGCTGCAATAGGCAGGTTTGTGGGTGTTGACCCCGAAGCTGAAAGCGCGGAGAGTATGACGAGCTACCAATATGCGGGCAATAACCCTGTTGTGATGAATGACCCGTTGGGGAATTGTATAACAAATGGTAGTGGTGGTTGTGTTGTACATCTTCCTGCCCCCCCGCCGTCGCCGTCAGTTTATTCTAATAGTCCGGCTCAGGGTTCCTCTGCCTGGTTTTCTAATGCGTGGGCTGCTGCTGATGGGTGGATAGCTAATAATCTTTTAGCTGACGCTCAAGCCGGGGACCCCGTTGCGCTCCAGCAATACGCACAAAAGTATGGTACTCCCTTGACATGGAATCCACAGGGTGGAGGCAGAGTTGACAACGTGGATGATTGGGTGGCAATGGGAGGAGACAGGAGTTTATATGACAATGCGATAGCTAAAGGCTATGGTGTTACGCTATATGCAGGGGCATGGGTGGCTAATCAAGGGGGGCCTGACATGAAACCGGCTTATCCTGGTGCGTATACTAATGCTGCAGGACAAATACTTTATAATGATGGAGTAGTCGAAAATTGGACTGGTCAAAACAAAGATAGAGTTGACGCTGTATTTATTAAAAGAAATGGTGATCGTATTGATTTGCCAGGAGTAAGAGTATCTCCGATGAATTCTATGAAGGGCAGGGGATATACTATAGTAGGAGGTGGATCTGGCTATATATATCTTGATCCTTTTCGAGCTGGGTTAGAAGATATAGAACACGAGTACGGTCATTATTTGGATTATCTCTCACGGGGAAGTCTTTATTACGATTTGATTGTGATGCCATTCAGTGGAATTAACGCAGCGTACTCAGATCAACATCAGAACTACTGGACTGAGATTCGCGCAGATCAATTGTCTGTTCAATTTTTTGGGCCAAATTCAGCCATAGCAAAGAGTACATTATATCCTCATTGAAAGTACAAGCTTTATGAAAAAGTTAACATTACTCAAAATAGTCATAATTGCAACGATATTTCTTTTTAGCGCTTGTGTTATGGATTGGCAAGCAGACATTGCAATCATAAAAAACAACACGCCAAATCTAATACTAATTGCTAAGCAACGAAATGATTATTTGACAGACAGTATTTTATACCATGAACGGTTTTCGGAAACTTGGATAGACGTTAACAAAGCTCATATTATTTCATTGCCTAATACAAGACTTAACAATCAACCAGATTCTGCTAAAATTTATTTATACGTATTTAATGGTGATTCATTAAATGCCTATCAATCATCTAAAAGGGTCAAGGGAATATTGAAAAGCTGTCTTATAAAAAAAATAGAAATTCAAGAAAATAAGGTAAAAGAGCCTTTAGATACAATTTATATCAAATAGCAAGACCGCCATTCAGGGGGAGCTTACCTGTTGGTCGGAATGTTCATCATCCCGACCTAAAAATGAGAGGACCTGTGATCCATGCGGGCGGGAGTATGCGATAGGTACATCGAAAGTAAGCTCCCGTTGTTCGAATTATGTTGTCCGAATGTCTTTGGCTTTGGATGGTTATCTTTACGTTAAGGATAGGAAAGGATATCGGCCTTGCGCTCAAAGCCTGCAGGTGTATCAGTGCAGTGGATAGCCTGGCCGCAGGCAACACCCAAAAGGGGAAATACTTTAGTCACCAACTATACTGAATAACCTATTGAAAACCATTGCTCATCTGGAACAAAGGCAGGTACATCGTAATCAGGATCACATTGACCATTAATCCCCGCTGTATTAAGTTGCAGAACCGGGCGAGATATATCTGGCTCCAGTCCAATGGTAACTTGGCTCCTTTGCAAGCCCAGATAGAACTGGCACTGCCTGCTAACCGAGAATTACCTTCCTGTTGGTCGGGATGTTCATCATCCCCGTTTATTTACCGGTGAATGTTCGGCGACAAAGGTGGCAGCGCCACCAAACTCGCCGCCAATGGCCAGCCCCTGCAAAAGCCTTAAAGTAAGCACTATAATTGGAGCCCAAAAACCAATTGTTTGGTAAGCTGGTATAAGGCCAATTGCAAAGGTGGCGCCGCCCATCAGCACAATGGTAACCATAAACGTATATTTTCGCCCGATCATATCTCCTAAACGACCAAAAAACAACGCGCCAAACGGACGTATCAGCATCCCAGCCGCAAAAGTGGCCAGTGTAGCCAAAAAGGCCACAGTGGAACTTCCTGCAGGGGAAAATTTTGTGGATATGATAGTGGCGAGGCTTCCGAAAATATAAAAATCATAAAATTCGAAAAGTGCGCCGACAGTAGATGCAGCTATTACAGGAACCAATGATATTGCAGAATTGCCGGATTGGGGTTGCTGCATCCTGGGATTTTAAGTTTTGGCCGGTCTAATCAATACGTAATAATAGTTCAAAGTATTAATATATAATAACAAATGCGATTTTATCTGACTGTTAATCAGAGGGTCGCTGGTTCGAGCCCAGCCTCAGGAGCTTAGGCCCCGCATGTCTGCGGGGCCTTTTTTCAATATAATGGTTTATTTTGAGTGATTTTGCTAATTACGCCAATCAAACCGCCGGAATAGTAAATTTAAAGGTGGTGCCTGCGCCTACCGTGCTTTCTACATCTACGGTACCGCCGTGCTGCGCAACAAAATCATTTACAAGTAACAACCCGAGTCCGCTTCCCATCTCGTTGTTCGTGCCTGATATAGACGAGCCATTAACTTTGGTAAATAACGTTTCCTTAATTTCATTTGTCATGCCAATACCCGAATCTTCAACAAACACACAAACCATATGTGCATCTGTTTGGGCGTTTATAACTACTAAACCACCCTCCGGGGTATATTTGATTGCATTGGTGACCAGATTTTGCACGATTGACCTAAGCATTAGCGAATCTGCCTTAGCATAAATATTTCTCGGCGTTCTATTTTCCAGCCTTATTCCTTTTTGGTTTGCATTTGGTTTTAATAACTCCAACGACTCTGCGATCCCTTCGAAAAGATTCACCTTTTTGGGGTTGAAATTGGTCTTTTCACTTTGCTTTTTGGCCCATTCGACCACTTCGTTTAGCTGATCCAATAATCTGTGTGATGTGCGGTGAATGATCTGGTAAAGCTGCTTTAACTGCCGTGGTTCTATGTTGTCGGGATCATCATTTAAGCGGGCCGATGATGCCAGCAATGCCGTTAGCGGGTTACGGAGATCATGTGATATGACCGACAGAAATTTATCTTTTGAAATATTAAGCGCCTTTAATTCGTGGTTCAAATTTTCGAGCTCCATCGTACGGTCAAGTACGCGCTGCTCCAGATCTTTGTTTAATTGTATCAGGTCATTATTGATACGCTGCAGCTTTTTTTCCTGCTGCTGTAGCAGGCGGTTTTTTTTGTACAGTTCGGCAAATACGGCAACTTTTGATCGTAATATTTCCGTGTTAAAGGGCTTACGGATAAAATCAACAGCGCCGGCCTGATACCCTTTAAACATTGCAGCTTCTTCGTAATCATGCGCGGTTATAAAAATGATCGGGATATCTTTGAATTTATCACGCTGGTAGATTAGCTCAGCGGTTTCGTAACCGTCCATGATAGGCATCTTTACATCCAGAAGGATCAATGAAAAGTCTTCTTCCTTCAAAAGTATTCTTAAAGCCTCCCTTCCGGAGGTTGCTTTATAAAACAAATAGTTATCGTTTTCCAAAGCAACCTCCATCGACAACAAATTATTATCATTGTCGTCAACTAAGAGGATTTTCAGAGGTGCCTTTTCGCTTTCTTTTTTCATGCCTTATTTTATCAGCCAAACGCGCATTAATGAGAGCAACTGATCAGTTTTAACCGGTTTTGTAATATAATCAGATGCTCCTGACGAGATACATTTTTGCCTGTCACCAATCATCGCCTTGGCTGTTACCGCAATAATTGGTAAGGCTTTATTCCGCGGCTCTTTACGAATGATCTGTATCGTCTCATAACCATCCATTTCCGGCATCATGATATCCATCAGCACAATATCGATCCGTTTATCGTTGTTCAATATTTCCAGCGCCTCTCTACCACTTTCTGCGGTGATCACTTCTATATTTGAACGTTCAAAAACCGCAGTTAGTGCAAAAAGGTTACGAACATCGTCATCCACTACTAAAACTTTTTTGCCATCAAGCACATCATTGTTCGGCCTTATACGGTCTATCATCTTCAATTTGCTTTCGCTGATAAATTTCTTGTCGATATGCAATAAGGTTAATATCTCTTCAAGTAAATAGACATGCGAATCAGATGTCTTTGGTATGATTTTATGATTTAACCTCTTTAACTGTAATAGTTCATCCTGGGTAAAGTCGCGCGCTGAATGTAAAATAATAGTAGTTTGAGGCTGTTTTAACAAATTGATCTTATTAAGCAGCTCTAATCCGTTTGCATCAGGCAATACAAAATCCAGGATGATGCAATCGAATAATTCCTTTTTCAAAGCTGAAAGGGCCTTTTTAGCCGTAGTAGCTGAAAACACTTCTACACTGTCATTTGACAAAAGCTCGGTCAACCTTTGAAGATCACCCTCGTTATCTTCAATGATGAGTACTCTCTTCTTGGTATGTTTATGAAAGCTAACTATATCGGAGATCAATTCATCCAATGAGTTATTGGAAAGCGGCTTCAGGCTAAAGCTCTTAGCGCCATTCTTTAAGGCCATTACCTTGTTATCTTCACCTGAAATAAGATGAATCGGTATATGTCTTAAATTTATATCGCCCTTTAATAATTTAAGGATTTTCCACCCGTTAGATTCAGGCATATTTACATCCAGTGTTATAGCGATCGGGCTATATTTTAGGATACTTTCAAATATTTCCAAGTAACTGATGGCAACCACCACCTTCAGGCCGAAGTCGTGCGCTTTATCCACCAGTATTTTAGTAAATCGGATGTCATCCTCTATTACCAGCAAAACTTTATCTTCTGCAACGATGGTATGACGGTCATCATCCATGATCAATTCAGCAGTATCAATCAAATTGGTACGTGTGTGCTGCTGGTTAAGGTAATTATCCTTTACCACATTGACTACTGATTTTTCTTCTTTATATTTTAATGGCAGGTATAGCGTAAACACACTTCCCCTGCCCAGTTCGCTGCCAACGGTAATGGTACCGCCCAAAAGCTCGGCAAAACCTTTACTGATGGAAAGGCCCAGGCCAGTACCGCCATATTTACGACTGGTTGAACCTTCTGCCTGCTGGAAGGCTTCGAATATGATACCCTGGGTGTTTTTAGAGATACCGATGCCTGAATCTTCAATTGAAAATGCAATGACTGAATCTGTATTCAGCAAAGGATTTTCCTGGCCTTGACGCGGCCTGAATATGTGCAGTTTTACGCCGCCTTTTTCTGTAAACTTGAAGGCATTTGAAAGCAAGTTTTTCAGGATCTGGTTCAGGCGCTGCATATCCGTTTCCATGGTTTCAGGCAGACCTTCTTCCAAATCGATCTCGTATTTGAGGTTCTTCGCTTCTGATATCGGTTTAAAGGTTGATTCAGCAAATGAAGCGATCTCTTTAAAACTAACCGGCATAACATCCGCCGCGATAACCCCAGATTCGATCTTCGAAAGGTCGAGAATATCATTGATCAACTGGATCAGATCATCCCCGCAGGAATGAATCGTTTTTGCGAATTTCCGTTGTTTTTCCGTAAGGTTACCTTCAGGGTTCTCAAACAGTTGTTGCGCCAGGATAAGCAAACTATTCAACGGTGTACGCAACTCGTGCGACATGTTGGCCAGGAACTCCGATTTATACTTGGAGGTCAGCGTTAACTGTTCGGCTTTTTCTTCCAATGAACGGCCCTTATCATGCAACTCGTCATTCGCCCTTCTTAACTCTTCCTGTTGTGCGGAAAGCTCGCCGGCCAATGATTGTGATTGTGATAACAATTCTTCCGTACGGGTATTGGTTTCGATGTTGTTCAATACGATGCCGATACTTTCGGTCAACTGATCCAAAAAGTCGATGTGGGTATCGTTGAAACTTTCGAAAGAGGCTAATTCGATAACCGCCTTTACGTTATCTTCAAACAGTACCGGCAATATTACGAGGTCAATTGGGGCCGCACTTCCAATACCCGAACTGATCTGTAGGTATTCATTCGGCACATTTGCCAGCCTTATCCTTTCTTTATCCGTAGCACACTGGCCAACCAAACCTTCGCTGAGCGAGAATTCCTGGTCGATCAGTTTGCGGCTCTTTTGTGCATAACCGGCAAACAGTTTCAGTTTTACTTCATCGGCGCCTTCGGGCTGTTCCAAAATGTAGAATGCGCCATAGCGGGCGTTCACCAACTCGGCCAATTCTGATAGTACTTTGTTGGCAACCGCGTTACGGTCGCGCTGACCCTGGAGCATCTGTGCGAATTTGGCCAAATTGGATTTCAGCCAATCCTGCTCGTGGTTTCTGAGTGTTGTACCTTTCAGGTTGGCAATCATTTGGTTGATGGTATCCTTTAATGCTTCCAACTCACCTTTAGCATCCACACGAATGGTTCGGGTCAAGTCACCTTTAGTTACCGCCGATGCCACTTCCGATATAGAACGCACCTGCACGGTGAGGTTCTGCGCCAACTGGTTTACGTTTTCCGTTAAGTCTTTCCACGTTCCTGATGCGCCCGGTACACTTGCCTGTCCGCCTAAGCGACCCTGCACACCCACCTCACGGGCAACTGTGGTTACTTCGTCTGCAAACACCGCCAGGGTATCGATCATTTCGTTGATGGTATCCGTTAACTGCGCCACCTCACCCAATGCATTGATAGAAAGCCGCTGTTTCAAATTTCCTTTTGCAATACCGGTGGCAACCTTTGCAATACCACGTATCTGCCCGGTAAGGTTTGATGCCATCTGGTTCACCGAGTCTGTTAAGTCCTTCCAGGTACCACCCACACCTTTCACGTGCGCCTGGCCGCCCAACTTTCCTTCCGTTCCTACTTCGCGCGCAACACGTGTTACTTCCGACGCGAATGAGTTGAGCTGATCCACCATCGTATTAATAGTGTTTTTCAAGTCCATGATCTCGCCCTTTACGTCGATGATTACCGTTTTCGAAAGGTCACCGCTGGCTACTGCTTTTGTTACTTCGGCAATGTTTCGCACCTGCGATGTGAGGTTACTCGACATCTGGTTCACCGAGTCTGTTAAGTCTTTCCAGGTTCCTGCAACACCAGGTACAAATGCCTGGCCGCCCAGGTTACCGTCAGTTCCCACTTCACGTGCAACACGGGTTACTTCCGAGGCAAAACCGCGTAACTGGTCAACCATCGTATTAATGGTTTCCTTTAACTGTAATATCTCACCCCGCACATCAACAGTGATCTTTTTGGATAAGTCGCCGTTTGCTATAGCGATAGATACATCGGCTATGTTTCGGAGTTGCGCGGTAAGGTTACCCGCCATTTTGTTTACGGAGTCAGTTAAGTCCTTCCAGGTACCATCCACACCTGGCACATTAGCCTGGCCACCAAGTTGTCCTTCTGAACCTACCTCACGAGCAACGCGCGTTACTTCGGATGCGAAACCACGCAACTGGTCAACCATCGTATTAATAGTATCTTTTAGTTCCAATAACTCGCCTTTGGCGTTTACTGTGATCTTACGGGAAAGGTCGCCCTTCGCCACCGCCGTTGTTACCTCGGCAATGTTACGCACCTGCGAGGTCAGGTTATCGGCCATTTTATTTACGGAGTCCGTCAAGTCCTTCCAGGTACCACCCACACCCGGCACATTAGCCTGGCCGCCCAATTGCCCCTCCGAACCTACTTCACGTGCCACACGGGTTACTTCCGAGCCAAAGGAATTTAGCTGATCCACCATGGTGTTGATAGTGATCTTCAACTCCAGCATTTCTCCCTGCACGTCAACGGTGATCTTTTTGGATAAGTCTCCCTTCGCCACCGCGGTAGTTACTTCGGCTATATTACGTACCTGGCCGGTTAAGTTACCCGCCATTTGGTTTACCGAATCGGTTAAGTCTTTCCAGGTACCGCCTACACCCGGCACATTGGCTTGCCCGCCTAACTGCCCTTCCGAACCTACTTCGCGTGCCACACGGGTTACTTCGAAAGAGAAAGAGTTCAACTGGTCAACCATCGTATTAATGGTATTCTTTAATTCCAAAAGCTCGCCTTTGGCATCTACCGTTATCTTTCTTGATAAGTCACCTTTAGCTACCGCAGTGGTCACCCAGGCTATGTTTCGCACCTGGTCGGTCAGGTTGCTACCCATTTGGTTTACCGAGTCGGTCAAATCTTTCCAAACCCCGCCGACACCCTTCACCCTGGCCTGGCCGCCTAGTTTACCTTCCGTACCCACTTCCAGTGCCACACGGGTTACTTCGGATGCGAAGGAATTGAGTTGATCCACCATGGTATTGATGGTCTTCTTCAGCTCAAGCATTTCACCTTTCACGTCAACGGTGATCTTTTTGGAAAGGTCGCCGTTGGCTACAGCTGTGGTTACACCCGCGATATTCCGCACTTGGGATGTTAAGTTACCCGCCATACGGTTTACCGAGTCGGTCAAATCCTTCCATGTACCTGCAACACCCGGTACCTTTGCCTGACCGCCCAGTTTACCCTCCGTACCTACCTCGAGAGCAACACGGGTTACTTCGGATGAGAAGGAGTTGAGCTGGTCTACCATGGTATTGATGGTATTCTTCAACTCTAATATTTCACCTTTGGCCTCCACCGTGATCTTTCGCGAAAGGTCACCCTTCGCAACAGCGGTTGTTACCGCCGCCACATTACGCACCTGCGCAGTTAAGTTACCCGCCATCTGGTTTACCGAGTCGGTCAACTCGGCCCAAACACCCGCTACGCCTTTGATCTTAGCCTGTTCGCCCAGTTTTCCTTCCGATCCCACCTGCCTGGCCACACGTGTTACTTCCATTGAAAATAGTCTGAGCTTGGAAAGCATCTGGTTGGATTCTTTTGCGATACGCAAAAACTCTCCTTTTAAAGGGTGCCCGCTGATCTCCAGCGGGATCTGTTTGGACAGGTCACCATTCGCCACGGAGTTGATCATTCCCGCTATTTCGAGAGTAGGAGATGTCAGGTCCGAGATCAGGTTGTTTAATGAGTTTATACCACCGGCCCATTCACCTTTTGCATCCGGCAGTTCTATCCTTTTCGATAAATTCCCCCGTTTACCAATAGTGGTTTCCGCTGAAGATATCTCAGCTACCAAACGTTCATTCATATCAATAATATCGTTCAGAACTTCACATATCCTGCCGTTGATACCGGCCTGGGTAACCGGCATACGAATGTCCAGGCGTCCGTTTTTAACCATGGAAAGAACCTTTAAAAGTTCTTTCAGATCTAGTGAGTCATCGGCACCATTCAAACTATTTAAATGTGCGTCGTTTTTTAAAGGGATATCAATTACGTCCTGTTCCATAAGGCGATAAGTTTTTCAAATTAGGATGATAAATTAGGGAGTTTTTGGGGACCGGCTCTAAAAGTATACTACACGTTTTTAACGCATAGGTCTCGCTGATAATTATAAAGTAAATATAGATAATAATTAATTTTTCCAAAAGGGAACTCACGGTCAAGGAGTTGACTATCCCAAGCGATGCGTGTAGGCATAGGGGAAGCAGAAAGCAAACAAAACACAAAATGGAAAGGTTAACCATTTGATATTTTTAATAAATTTTTGTTCGCTCCGGCAAGAATGTTTTGTGTAATTTCTTCCTGGTTTTAAGCTATTTACAGCTAACATTCTCAATCGCAACTGTATCTAAATAATTTGTGGCGGATTTTGTTTTAAAAATTTTTGCATTTTTTTCCACATGCCAACAAATCAAAAATGGCCATCTCAAGGGTATATCTAAATATTAAAATTTATAATTCCCGGCGTGTTTTTTGCTAATTGATATTAGTTCTGATCTTTTGTAAAAAATCAGTTACGTTAAAAGGCTTATTAATAAATGCATCGGCTGCTACTTCTTCTTTCACTGTTTTGATATCCGGGTTCGCCGACATAAGCATAACTTTTGTTTGTTTCAAATGATCCTGACCTTTGATGTACTGGCATATCTCCTTCCCGTGACAACCACGCAGGTTAAGGTCAAGAAGCACAAGGTTTGGGTTGTAGTCATTAACTACATTTTCAAATCCCAGGAAATTAGTGAAACTGTGGACTTCGTATCCTTCACGTTCCAATAAGATAATGGTTAAATCCACTATATCCTGATCGTCTTCAATTATTAAGATTTTTTTCATGTGAAAGCTTAGGTTAATTTTCGTTAAGAACATTATAAACACCTATCCAACTGCAACGGCATTTCGGATAGGAGAAGGTTTTATGCCAAGTACGCCTTCATCATTAATATATTTTATTAATGTTAAATAATGGGAATAGACAGAAGTTTTATAGGATGGCTTTGAAAAGATTAAAATATAATCCATAAATCTGACTGTTATCAGAGGGTCGCTGGTTCGAGCCCAGCCTCAGGAGCGATAAAGGTCTTGCAATTTTGCGAGGCCTTTTTGTTTTAAAATGGCCTCTAAGGGGTCAAAAATGCTGTTTTATCGCGTTTTGAAACTACCCCCGGGTACTTCAGGAGGCAGGTGGCTGTACCTCATTGAAAAAACAGCTCTGTAAAGAGCGGCTTTTTTGCAAAAAAACTCTTTTTGAAGGTGCTTTTCTCGAAATGGCAATCGTTGCATTGCTAAGATTTACACAGTTTTTTGTTGAGCTACTCATAAAGCCGTTATTAAATCCGCTCAATGGTTTTATGTACTAAAAAAAGTTTAATAACCACAGTATGCGCAAAAGTTTTCAGGCATCATTTGAAGGCAGATGATATTTGAAACTTGATGGGAACACTTAAAAATGATATTTAATAATTCTATACTGCTCGGGAGACATGCCCATTAGTTTTTTAAACAGACGGGAAAAATAATACGCATCATCATAACCTATTTCTTTAGCCACATCTTTAACTTTAATATTTGCATTATAGAGAAGTTGACATGATTTTTGGATCTTTAGTTGGATGAAGTACTCCATTGGGGACGTACCTGTTGATCGCCGGAATAAACTAGAGAAATGGGATGCCGATAATTGATAACGAGCTGCGAAATCTTCTACAGTGAACCTGCCTCCCAGTTTTTCGCTCATAAATACAATCGTTTCCCTGATCATATCTTTATCATCGGTAATTGAAAAATGTCTGCTCGGATATAAGAAAGTCGACAAAAAATGATACAAACACATATTGGCGTTGTTTAAATTGTCCTTACTGTATCCCATCTCCAAAGAACTGTACATTTCCTTCCAGATAAGTAACCCTTTTTCATTATAGGGGATATTTTGGGGGCCGTCATTAATCGAAATATTCAATAATTTGTTAAAGGAGCCCATATCTTTCCCACTATAATGCACCCAAAATATAGTCCACGGCTGTTCCTCGTCAGCGCCATATTTAAGATATTCGGCAGTAGCAGGTAATTGGAAAAACTGGTTAGGTTCTACTTCATATTTCTTCTTATCAACGATGTACCATCCTTTACCTTGCAGGCAATAAATAAATATATTATCCTCACAGCCTTTCCTGCGTTCCCGGAAATGATAAGACGCTTTTGGGAAATAGCCAATATGGGTAATAAAGATCTGATTTAGAATTGCATTATTGGCCCCTATATTCTTGTAAATCATATGAGGTAAGCTGATCAGTTTTTGCCCCTCAAAACCATCTCTGACCTTTATTTTTTTCATATTATAAATTTAATAAAAACGATAATAGGATAATCCATTAAAACACAAACATAATTCATTGTAAGTTACCTGATAAGCCTCTAATTTAGATTTGTCTTAATAAACATGAATTATGAAATATTTTTTTTGCATTTCAATCCTTTTATTATCGCTGGGTAAATTAAAGGCACAACCTTTGGTAGATCCCGTAATTAAAACATCCAAAGCAGTGATGGATGATTTTATGGATCAACGATTTGGTATGTTTATTCACTGGGGGCCTGTAACATTACGTGGTACAGAAATAGGCTGGAGCAGGGGAAATGAGGTGCCAACTAAAGAATATGATAATCTATATAAAGAATTCGATCCTGTTTTATTTGATGCAGACGCGTGGGTAAAAACTGCCAAAGATGCCGGTATGAAATACCTGACCATCGTCTCCAAGCATCATGATGGATTTTGTATGTGGCCAACAAAGTTTTCAGATTACAATATCATGAATTCGCCATATAAAAAAGACATTGTTGGGGAACTTGCGAGTTCTTGTAAAAAATATGGTATCAAGTTTTGCATTTATTTTACGGTACTGGATTGGCACGATCCAAATTATCCGATTGAGATTTCGGGCTCAAAAAACATAAAACCAAGTGCCGATATGAAGAAGTTTGTGCTCACCATGAAGAATGAGTTACAGGAGATTGTAACCCGGTATCATCCCTATATGTTATGGTTTGATGGCAATTGGGAAAGTCCGTGGAAAAACGAATATGCAGCAGATATTTACACTTATTTAAAGAAACTGGATCCGAATGTGATCATCAACAACAGGCTTGGGGCAAGTGACGATCACCCAAAGCTAACACCTGAAACGGTAGGCGACTATGCAACACCTGAACAGGAAATCGGTGCGCTTAACATGAATAATCCCTGGGAAACTTGCATGACTATTTGTAATCAATGGGCATGGAAGCCAAATGATAAGTTGAAACCATTAAAACAGTGTATACAAACTTTAGTTAAAACAGCCGGGGGGAATGGGAACCTGCTTTTCAATGTAGGGCCTATGCCCGATGGTAGGATGGAAGAACGCCAGGTAAAAAGGCTGAAGGAAATGGGGGACTGGCTGAAAATATACGGGGAAAGTATTTACGGTACCAAAGGCGGCCCCTTAGCACCGAATGATGATTTTGCCACTACGCGCAAGGGTAATAAATTGTACATACATGTTTTTGAAAAAAAATCAAACACTTTAACACTGCCTATATTGTCCAATATAAAAGTTAAGCAGGCCTATTTGATTAACGGGGGCAAGATAAATTATAGCCGGGGTGCCAATAATGCCATTACGCTTCAATTGCCCGATCAACTTCCGGATAGTAACGATTCGGTAATTGTATTAGAATTAACCACTAATGCTGAAACCATACCTGTGGTTTTGTAACTGCTTGATAATATAACGAATGATACAAAAAATTAAGGTAACCGACAGGAGATTCCCGCTTGGTAAAGGAGCGGGGAGTGATGCTATTCATAGAGACCCCATATATTCTTATGCAGTAACCAATTTGATTGACGATAGCGGCCTTACCGGGACAGGCTTTGCTTTTACGTTGGGCGAAGGGAATGACCTGGTATGCAAGGCGGCACAGTTTTACGCCGATCAACTAAAAGGGAGGGATATTGAAGAGTTAATGTTGAATTTCGGAGCAGTATTCAATCAGCTTTCTAACGAACAGCAGTTTCGGTGGCTTGGACCGCACAAAGGCGTAGTTCATTTAGCGCTTGCTTCAGTTACCAATGCCTGTTATGACCTTTGGGCTAAAAAAAGAGGTGTGCCCTTATGGAAGCTGCTGATCGATCTGTCGCCTGAACAGATCATCAACACGCTCGATCTATCTTATCTTGAAGACGAGCTGACAAATGTACAAGCACTACAAATACTACAAGATAACCGGGCAGGAAAAGAAGATCGTCAGCAAATTGTAAATGCGGGTTATCCCGGCTATGATACCTCTATAGGCTGGTTTAATTATACAGACGAAAAAGTACGCGAAAATTGCCGCAAGGCCGTCGCGGAAGGTTTTACGGCGATGAAGCTGAAGGTGGGAAGCCCTGATCCGGAAAGGGATATCCGTCGTTCGCATATTGTACGTGAAGTAGCAGGAGATAACATAAAAGTGATGCTGGATGCCAATCAGCAGTGGACTTTGCCGCAGGCGCTCAAAATATGCAAGGAATTACAAAGCATGAATCCCTATTGGATAGAAGAACCAACGCATCCGGATGATGTGCTGGCACATAAAACACTGGCTGATGCTATTGCGCCCACAAAACTGGCACTGGGTGAACATGTACCTAACCGCATTGTCTTCAAAAATTATTTGCAATCGAAGTCAGCGGGCTTTATCCAGGTAGATGCAGTAAGAGTAGGGGGCGTAAGCGAATTTATAACCATTAGTTTGCTCTGTCGTAAATATAATATCCCTGTGGTACCTCATGTTGGCGATATGGGACAATTGCACCAGCACCTGGTATTATTCAATCATATCTCCATGGGGCACGAAGCCTTGTTTTTAGAACATATTCCTCATTTACAAAAGCATTTTTTACATCCTGTTAAAATAGAGAATGGTGTTTATAAAACCCCAATGGAACCGGGAAGTAGTTGTGATTTTAAGGTATAATGAATGACTATCATACTTTCACACCAAACTGCAATAATTTAACCATTGAAATAAAGATAAGAGAAATCGAAAATGTTAAAATCAATCGACTTAAGCATTAGTATTATATATATCCTGGCTATTTTGTCAATAGGGCTATGGGTGGGTATCCGCCATCGCCGTAAAAGCAAGGCAAACGCAGCCGGAGAATACTTTCTGGCAGGGAAAACTTTAAAATGGCCTGCTATTGGGTTGGCGCTTTTTGCTACTAATATTTCTACGGTGCACCTGGTTAGTCTTGCACAAAGCGGATTTGACAGCGGGTTGCTTAATGGAAATTTTGAATGGATGGCAGCCTTTACTCTTATTTTATTGGCCTTGTTCTTCGTTCCGTTTTATATAAAGTCCGGTATTACCACCCTGCCCGATTTCCTGGAAAAACGTTACGACCGGTCAAGTCGTGACTGGTTGGCGGTGATATCCGTTGTCTCTGCAATTATCGTTCATATCGCTTTCTCCATGTTGGCAGGGGGTATCGTATTGAAAACCTTATTTGGCCTTAATATGTATGTCAGTGTAATTGTAATTTGTATCATAACAGCTGTTTATACAATTATTGGCGGATTAAAAGCGGTAGTTGTAACGGAGTCAATCCAAACGGTAGTATTGCTGACAGGAGCAATAGTCATTAGTTATGCGGCCTTTCACAAAATGGGTGGCTGGGAACCCATGGTAGATGTATTGAAAAGCCACAACGCAACAAATAAGCTCTCCATGTTGCGCCCGGCTGGCGATAGCAGTGGAATGCCCTGGTATGCAGTTTTTTTAGGCTACCCGGTTTTGGGTATATGGTACTGGTGCGCAGACCAAACTATTGTGCAGCGGGTGCTCGGGGCTAAAGATGAAAATAATGCAAGATTAGGTCCTCTGTTTTGCGGTTTCATCAAAATTCTCCCGGTATTCATTTTTGTACTACCAGGTCTGTTTGCTTATACCCTGGCACAAACCGGACATCTGGATATTAGCAGCTTAGGTGTTAATGAAAAGGGAGCGGTTAATACAAAAGGTATTTACACGTTAATGATCACGCAACTTTTACCTTCAGGATTAATTGGGGTTTTGGTGGCGGCTCTTTTATCCGGGTTAATGAGCCAGGTTTCAGGCGCATTGAACTCTATTTCTACCATGGTAAGTTACGATATGTACCAACGCTATCGACCCGCAGCTTCAGATAAGCAATTGGTATTGGTAGGGAAAATTACAGCAGGTATTGCATTGGTATTTTCCCTTTCCTTATTGCCTTTATTGAATAAATATGAAAGCATATTCGGCGGGATCAATGATGTTATCGCTCATATTTCTCCACCTATTACCTGCGTTTTCCTGCTCGGTATATTTTGGAAAGGTGCATCAGCCACTTCAGCTAAACTTACATTATGGATCGGTTCCGCACTTGGAGTTATAGTGTTTGCCGTCGGTAAACTATATCCAGATACCTTTATCGGCCATATTCCTTTTATGATGATGGCTTTTTACCTGTTTTGTGTATGCATGGCGATGCAAATTTTATTTTCATACATCTACCCTGTACAACACAATACAGAAAGCTCGCAGTTGTACTGGAAATCACCATGGGAACCTCTTCATGGCGTAGCATTAAAAGGTATTGGCAATTATAAAGTGTTATCCGCGCTTCTGTTGCTGATAATAGGCGTATTATATTATGTGTTCAGATAATCAAATAAAATGAAAAAATATATTGTTATTGTTTTCCTGGCCGGCTTCCTGTTTACGTCTTGTACGCAAAACAAGAAACCAGTTCATGTACAACGCTTTGCTTCAATAACAGGGCTTAAATCTGAAAAGCTGGATTATTACAAGATGCTGCATGCCAATGCCTGGCCAGCGGTACTGAAAAAAATAAAGGATTGTAACATCCAAAACTATTCCATCTACTTGAAAAAGGTACAGAATAGTTACTTTCTGTTTAGCTATTTTGAATATGTTGGAACCGACTTTAAAGCCGATATGAAAAAAATGGCGGATGATACAACTACTCAACGTTGGTGGAAGGAAACAGACCCATGCCAGCAGCCATTACCTGAAGCCGCCGCTAAAAAACAAATATGGACTTCTATGGAAGAGGTGTTTCATACAAACTAAGAATTTACAAAGGGATAAAATATGCAACAATTAGCCGATAAAATTATTTTTCTTACCGGTGGCTCACTGGGTATTGGGTTTGAATGTGCAAAAGCTTATGCCGATGCAGGTGCAAATGTGGTTATCGCGGCCTCTTCGCAGGGGCCGGTTGAGGATGCGGCAAAACAGTTAGGAGACAAACACCTTGGCATCGTATGCGATGTGTCCAATGCATCAGACGTAGAACGCGCTATTCATCAAACAATAGAAAAATACGGGAGAATTGATGCTATTCATAATAATGCCGGTATTGCCACGCCATCCAAACCCTTGCACGAGACAAGTGATGAGGAATGGCACCTGCTGATGGACGTAAATTTAAAAAGCGTGATGCTCACTACCCGTTTTGGCTTTGACGAATTAAAAAAATCAAGGGGAAGTATTTTGAATACCAGCAGCCTTGTGGGCGAAATTGGACAGGAAAACCATGCGGCCTACACCGCTACAAAGGGGGCTATGAATGCGCTAACCAAATCAATGGCCCTGGATTACGCTCCTTATAAAATACGTGTAAATGCAGTTTTGCCTGCAGGCGTATGGACTCCGATGTTACGCAAATGGAAAGAAGAACAACCAGACCCATCGTCTATAGAAAACTATTTGAATAACATACACCCTTTAGGTTATTGCCCGGATGGGGATGTGATTGCCGATGCTTGTGTTTTTCTTCTTTCAGACAAGGCACGGTTTATCACAGGAGCTATTTTGCCTGTTAGCGGCGGGGCAGAATTAGGATACAGATCAATAAGGTAATTCAAAATATAGTTAAATCAAACATAAAATATGGGCCTACATGGTTTCAGCTATTTATTTGGAGTGCCAGATTTGCTTAAACCTGCTAAAATCATTTAATATAATGCTGATAGATCGTAATGATTTTCCTTTAAAAAATAGCTTTCTTGTTCACCCTTTTAAAATGTATTGTACTAGCTCTTAATGATCATTTGTAATAGAAATAAATATGAAAGTTGGTTTGTTTGTGCCGTGTTATGTTGATCAGTTTTATCCTGGCGCAGCAATTGCAACCCTGCAATTACTGGAGAAGTTAGGAGTAGATGTGCAATATCCGTCACGGCAAACCTGTTGTGGGCAACCCATGGCTAATTCCGGATTTGAACACCTTACCAATGGGTGTAATGAATTATTTATAGAAAATTTTTCGGGCTGTGATTATATTGTTTGTCCTTCAGGAAGCTGTGTTTTACACATAAAGCATCATCTGCATTCTGAAAAAAATGAAGTAAAGGCAGCTGGTATCAGAAGCAAGGTTTATGAATTAGTCGAGTTTTTGACTGATGTTCTCAAAATAACAAATCTTGAAGCAAAATTTCCTTATAAAGTGGGCTTGCATCAAAGCTGCCATGGGCAGAGGGGGCTACACCTTTCACAAATGACAGAGCTTATGGCGCCCGCTTTTTCAAAACCCCGCTATTTACTCGATATGGTGTCAGGCCTCGAAATTATGCCTCTTGACAGGCCGGACGAATGTTGTGGGTTTGGAGGAACTTTTTGTGTGGCTGAAGAGGCGGTCTCAGTAAAAATGGGTAAGGATAGAGTTGCAGATCATATTAAGAATGGGGTTGAATACATTACAGCTGCTGATCTTTCCTGCCTTATGCATATGGAAGGTATTTTACGCAGGCAGGGCAGTCCGCTTAAAGTGATACATATAGCTGAGATTTTGAATGGAGAGTAGCCCTTTAAATTATAAAAATAAAATAATGATAGCCCCAGATAAAGATCATGCGGCCCTGGCCAATGAATTTAATAAAGACGAGCAAAGGGTTGACTGGCATGATGAAACATTATGGTGGGTGCGGCAAAAGAGAGATAACGCTGTAAAAAAATTACCCGAGTGGGAGGAATTAAGAGAAGCAGGATCACAAATTAAAAATAATGTGTTAGGCAATCTTAATTATTATTTACAGCAATTTGAAACCAATGCTAAGGCAAATGGGGTTCATGTTCACTGGGCGCTCGATGCCAAAGAGCATAATGAAATTGTACTTGACTTATTGCTGTCAAAAGGCATAAATAAAATAGTTAAAAGTAAATCCATGCTTACCGAGGAGTGCAATTTGAATGACTATCTTCTTGATAATGGAGTTAATGTTATAGATTCCGACCTCGGCGAGTTTATTGTTCAATTGGCAAACGAACACCCCAGTCATATCGTATTGCCTTGCATACACAAAAAAAAGGAAGAGATAGGTGAATTGTTCCATCAGCACCTGGGTACTCCTTCGGGGAATTCTGATCCCATTTTCTTAACAGAAACTGCCCGACAGCATTTAAGGGAAACTTTTTTGGCAAGAAAAGCTGCTCTTACAGGTGTGAATTTCGCTGTGGCGGAAACCGGTGAGTTTGTGGTTTGCACAAATGAAGGGAATGCTGATATGGGGGCGCACCTGGCGGATATACATATTGCAAGCATGGGTATTGAAAAGATTATACCAGAAAGAAAGCACCTGGGGGTCTTTTTAAGGTTACTAACCAGAAGCGCCACAGGTCAACCAATTACAACTTATTCAAGTCATTTTAAAAAACCGCGCTCCGGAGCCAGCATACATATCATTATTGTTGATAATGGCCGCAGTAAACAACTTGGACGGGAAGATTTTCGCAATTCATTAAAATGTATACGTTGTGGCGCCTGTATGAATACCTGCCCGGTTTACAGGCGAAGCGGCGGGCACAGTTATCATAGTGCGATAGCGGGCCCTATTGGGTCCATACTTGCCCCTAACCTGGATATGGAGAAGCACGCAGATCTTCCGTTTGCGTCCACCTTATGTGGTTCTTGTACCAATGTTTGCCCTGTTAAAATCGATATACATGATCAATTGTACAAATGGCGCCAGGTAATTGTAAAAAACGGGCATGCTCCTTTAGCCAAAAACGCAGCTTTAAGCGTAATGACTAAGATACTTTCGTCGCCGGTATTATATAAGGTTGCCGGTAAACTTGGCAGATTAACTATGAAGTGGGTCCCATTGGTTGTCAATAATCGATTTAACCCTTGGTATAAGCAACGCGAGTTGCCCGAAGTACCGAAAAATTCTTTTGGAGAATGGTACAAAAAAAATAGAAATCATGAATCTAAAGACAAATGAGCAGCAGGGATGAATTATTAAAAGCGGTGGCTGAAAATCAACCAATGAATTTTCCACTGCCGGAAATTGAATTTTTAGATTCAGAATGTATCTATTTGGCGGAAACATTTATCAATGTTTTAACCAGTATCGGAGGTGCTGTGGTTCTAATTGAAAATTTGATGGAAATAGAAACCTATATTCTTGAAAAATTCAAAAAGAGCGACCGCATAGTAACAACGATCCCTGCGATTAAATGGATGGCTGAATTGATTCCCGCGACGTCGATTCCACCCCATGCCCTAAGCAATGTTGATTTTGCAATAATTGACACGCATTGTGCTGTAGCTGAAAATGGCGCTGTATGGGTCACGGAAAAAGGAATAGTTAACAGGGCCTTGCCTTTCATTTGCCAACATCTTGCTGTTGTGGTCAATGCCAGGGATATAGTTTCAAATATGCATTCTGCCTACAATTTAATAGGTACTGATGATTATGGCTATGGAACCTTCATTTCTGGTCCTTCCAAAACAGCGGATATCGAACAATCCCTCGTTTTAGGGGCACACGGCCCACGAAGCATGACTATTTTTTTAATAATGTAACGAAAGGGGTAATCCCGCGTTGCCTAAATCTGAATTTATTAAGAATAAACGATACATATCATGGTTTTGCTTAAATACAAAGCGGGGTTAACTTTACTTATAATTTATGTATGCTCTTTTGCGAATGTCCTCGCTCAGCAAAAGGGAGTTGTTTTTACCTCCACTGATAAAGACCTTGAGCGGGCATTTAATTGGGCAAAGAAAATGGCGCTGCATTATAAAGGCAACGCTGGTGACCCTGTCGGTCCATGGTATGAGTCTGCACTTCCGCCCAGGGATGCCTTCTGTATGAGGGACGTATCCCATCAGTGCATAGGTGCAGAAATATTAGGGTTAAGCCGTGAAAACGATAATATGCTTAACTTATTTGTAAGTAACATTTCTGGGTCAAAAAACTGGTGTTCCTATTGGGAAATTAATAAATACTCAAAACCAGCACCAGAAGACTACCGAAATGACCAAGAGTTCTGGTATAATTTACCTGCTAATTTTGATGTATTGTATGCCACCCAGAGGCTGTATCTATGGACTGGTGATAAGCATTATATCAGTGATCCAGCTTTTGTTCGTTTTCAGGAGAAATCTGTACACGAATATATAGATAGTTGGGTGCTTTCGGCCGATTCACTATTAAAAAGACCAGCCCATCCTAATGCGCCGATTCCATATAACGAAAGTGACCCATTCGATCGCTGCCGCGGACTGCCCTCTTACTCTGAGGGCGTGCCTAATTTGAGGACAGGGGTGGACCTGGTGGCAGCACTATACAGGGGGCTGCTCACTTATTCGGAGATACTATCAGAAAAGGGGCAGAAAAAGGAAGCCGCTTTGTATGCTCAAAAGGCAGAAAGATACCGGCAACGCCTTGAGGCAGACTGGTGGGATGAAAAAGATGCACGCTACTATTCTTATTTAAGTAATGATGGTAAATTCGGTAAGAATGAGGGAGAGACTTTCCTTCTGTGGTTCAACGCGCTGAAAGACAGTGTTAGGTTAAGAAAAACGCTGGACCATCTTGGATCGGTAAACTTGAACATGGAAAATACATCTTATCTGCCTTTCCTGTTCTATAAGAACGGTTATTGGGACAAAGCGAGAAGTTATATCCTTTACCTTTCAGACCCATCCACGGCCAGGCGTGAATATCCTGAAGTTTCCTTTGGAGTGATTGAGGGAATCGTTCAGGGATTAATGGGTGTTACACCAGATGCATCGAGCGGTATCATCAGCACGCTGTATAGATCAAATGGAACAGGGAAAGCGGCAATTGATCAATTGCTGCTTTTGCATACAACGATTGATATAGCTCATTTGAGCAAACAGCAATCGGTCATGAAAAACACAGGCCGGCAGCCATTCAAATGGAAAGCTATGTTCTATGGTACTTATAGGCGGGCCTGGTTGAATGGCAGTTTGCTTCCTGTAAAAAAAGGAACAGATGCACAACAACGGGAAATTTCCATTGTGGAGATAACTGTAAAGCCTGGTCAGGAAGCAAATATCAAAGTGGATTACTAATATTGTCGCAAGCCTTATCGATTACGTATATGAAAGCCTATAAAATCAAAGCCCTACTAACCTTACTTGTTTTATCTACTCAAATCTCGCTGTGGGCACAGCAAATAGTATTGCCCAAACAAACGGACAGATGGCATATTGAACACGATGGCAGTATTACCTGGAATATAGGAGACAGGTTACCACATGCTGATCATATTGAAATGAGTGGTGAAAAAGTTTCTTTGTGGGTATCATATTCCATAGATAGTTCGGGGGTATCCAAAATCATCCGTACAGTAGTTTTCCCAACATTTCGGATGCTTCCGGATGATACCAGGAGTCACATAGCCTATACTTTTAATGATAATGAATTACCGCGTATTTATATTAACAGCCAATTGCTTAGAACGGATATTTCGCCAAACGAGGCGAATAACGCCCTTGCATTTCGGGCAAAGAGTATCAATCAGCATGGCATCATGCGGATCATGGCCGAAGCGGGGAACCCGGCACAAGTAAAAGTTGAGCGCAGCCTGTTCCCTTCAGTTGATAAGCCCTTAGCTATTGAAGAGTTTAAACTGACCAATATCAGCGACAAGCCGGTGACCGTTTCCATGGAAAAATTGATCCGTGAAGTGACTACGGATACCATCAGAAGCAAACCCTCACCGCATACGGTTATCATGAAGTCCATTAATGATGGCAGCCGCATATTACAACCCGGTGGATCAACCGTTTTTTCTGTTGGTTATTTGGCTACTGATCATCCTTCCGCTTTAGGGACAATTCATCCTGAGCAGGAAGAAAAAGCAAGAGCAAACCGTGTAGCCCAAATTTTGGCTCCTCTGCAATTAGAAACGCCGGACACGATCTTAAATACGGAATTCGCCTTTGCCAAAATACGCGCAACCGAAAGCATTTTTAAAACAAAAAATGGATATCTGCATAGCCCGGGTGGCTTGTCTTATTACGCAGCTATTTGGGCTAACGACCAGGCTGAATATGTTAGTCCCTATTTTGCTTTTTCCGGCGATAGCATCGGCAATTTATCTGCAATGAATTGCTACAGACTTTTTGCCCGGTATATGAACCCGGAATATAAGCCGATCCCAAGTTCAATAGTGGCAGAAGGTGATGCATTCTGGAATGGCGCCGGCGACCGGGGGGATCAGGCGATGATCGCTTATGGCGCTTCAAGATATGCACTTACTTATGGTAATGCTGATTCTGCAAAAACTTTATGGCCATTGATAACCTGGTGCCTTGAATACAGCCGCAGGCATATCAATGAGCAGGGGGTGGTAACATCGGATGCCGATGAACTGGAGGGCCGCTTTCCCGCCGGTAAAGCCAATCTCTCTACAAACAGCTTGTACTACGATGCCCTGATCTCGGCTGCGTTGCTTGGCAAACAGCTTCATATCTCAAATGAACAAATCGGTCTTTATACCAAAGAAGCCAATCTGCTTAAAATTAATATTGAAAAGTATTTTGGGGCGACGGTAGACGGGTATAAAACCTATAAATATTATGAAACAAATACCGTTTTGCGGGCATGGATCTGTATGCCTTTAGCCATGGGGATCTATGATCGGAGCAAGGGTACCATCGAAGCCTTATTTTCACCCCAGCTTTGGACAGCCGATGGCCTGGCTACACAGGAGGGTAATAATACATTTTGGGACCGATCAACCTTATATGCCCTACGTGGTGTGCTTCAGGCCGGTGCAACAAAAACGGCGATGACCTTTCTGCAGTATTATTCCCGCCGCAGGTTGCTGGGCGAACACGTACCGTATCCTGTAGAGGCATATCCCGAAGGTAATCAAAGACAACTTTCCGCAGAAAGTGGTTTATATTGCCGGATATTTACAGAAGGCCTATTTGGGATGAGGCCAACCGGGTTCAATAGTTTTAACTGTACACCCAGGTTGCCCGATAACTGGAATCAAATGGCATTACATCATATTCATTCATTCGGGACGGTCTTTGATTTGAAAATTTCCAGGCAATCAAATGGAAAAATATTGGTTAGTGTTTTGAAAGGAAATAAGCAGCATAACTATACTATTGCAAATGGGGAGACGGCTCATGTTCAATTGTAATTTTTCTTAGATTTCCCCTTATGAATATAAAGATATTTTGCCGGTTTTTATTGATTGTACTGTTGCTTAATGGTAATACGAGTATTCTTTATGCTCAAAAATCAGCCATCTATCCTTCATTCGGTAATCGCAAGCATTCCCCCGGTAAAACCACATATTACATTGACCCCGAAAAAGGCGACGATAAAAATATCGGTACAAGTTTTAAAAGCAGTTGGAGAACCTTTAACCGGGCTAATCAGTTAATATTTTCAGCTGGAGATAGGTTAATGATCGTGGCGCCTGGTAAGTTTCATCAATCGCTGGTGATGATGGCCGTTGGGAATAAAGCATCACCGGTAACCGTAAGCTTTGCACCCGGCAGGTACGACTTTTATCCTGACAGCTCTTATAAAACACGTTTTGATATTTCCAATACGAATGATACACCTTTGGCTTTAAAGGCCATCGCCTTATATCTTGTTAATTCAAAATACATCAGGTTAAATGCGCTTGGTGTTAAGATCGTTTTAAGGGGCAAAATGATAGAAACCTGTATTGATAAATGTGAAAACATCAGTATTCATGGCATTAGTTTCGATTATGAGCGACCGACGGTATCCGAATTAAAAGTGATAAACGTGAGCACCCATTATGCTGACCTGCAAGTTAACCAGGATTCAAAATTTAGTATTAAAGATAGTGTGCTTACCTGGGAGGGGGAGGGCTGGCGTTACCAGCCGGGGTGGTACTGGCAAGTGCTCGATCCAGCCACAGGAGATCTTTCGCGGATAAGTATGGATTTGAGTAAGGTGAAGTTTGGGAATAGCGGTGGCCTCCTGAGAGCCTGGTTTACCCAAAAACCCGGATTTAAGACCGGGTTAATATACCAGAACCGTGATGTTGTAAGGGATTGTGCCGGTATATTTATGCAGCGGAGTAAAAACGTCTCGCTGAAAAACGTCCGTATCTGCTTTATGCACGGAATGGGTGTTGTAAGTCAATTTTGCGAAAATATCAGTGTCGATTCCCTTGTAGTAAAGCCTGATGAAAAGTCTGGAAGAACTTGTTCAGCATGGGCGGATATTCTCCATTTTTCTGGCTGCAGGGGTATGATCAATATCAATAACTGCTTTCTGTCTGCCGCAAACGATGATGCCATTAATGTACATGGCACCTATTTGAAAATTGTAGAAAAACCATCGGTCAACCAAATAAAGGTGCGTTTCATGCACGATCAAACTTATGGTTTTGATGCTTTTAAAGCGGGCGACAGCATCGATTTTATACACTCAGCGAGTTTGTTGCCCTTCGGAGATAATAGGATCACAGTTGCAAAAAAACTAAATGATAAGGAGATACTTTTAACACTTCAAAAGCCGGTTTCATCTGATTTCCCAACTGATGGTGTAGTGGAAAATATTTCCTGGACGCCGAGGGTATGGATTCACAACACGATCATAACCAAAATCCCAACCAGGGGCATTTTAGTTACTACCCGCCGCAAGGTCATCATTGAAAATTGCACCTTTCAACGTACCTACATGAGCGGCATACAGGTGGAAGACGATGCCGAAAGCTGGTACGAATCGGGGATGGTCAAAGATCTTACAATAAGTGAGAATAATTTTGTCGAATGCGGTGAACCTGTAATCAGTATTCATCCGGAAAATAAATTATATGCAGGGGCCGTGCATCAGAATATATCGATCATTAGCAATAAATTTTTGCTGAAAGATACGAGTGCAATGAGCGCTCAAAGCGTGTCAAATATTTCATTTTCGGGGAATGAGATCAAGACACCGGCTATTGTAGATATTAATGGATTGATAAGGTTAAAGGATTGCCGAAATGTTACACTATCAGATAATAAGATATTGCTGAAAAAGTAATTGCTTAAGCCAGCTACCAGAATATGTTTATTGAGAGTAAGCCGGTCGGCTTAACATTGAGATGCCAGTAAGCATTGGCATACCAAATTTAATTTGACGCAAAATCATCCATCATATCAAATGTAGGCACGAAAAATAAACTGCCTGTTTTTGGCGTGCTGAAATCCAATATCCTGTCATAATTCCCCGCAGGAGAACCAATAAACATGTTATTCAGCATTTTTTGTACGGTGCTGAATGTGCTTGCATAAGCAATAAAATAAGTGCCCATTTCATTGGTAGACATATTGCCAAAAGGCATATTATCACGGACAATTTTAAAGTCGTCGCCAACATTGGCTAAAGCTATATGAGAATTGGAAGGTTTTACATCATCGGCCATTTCTATGTCATTCGATTTGTACCTTCCAATTACTTTCTCCTGTTGCTCAGTAGAAAGGTCTTTCCATGCGGTTAAATTATGGGTGTATTTTTGTACAAAAAGGTAACTCCCTCCTTCATAATCAGGATCATCATTCCCCACCATACTAAAAAGTTCCCTATCCTGTCCCTGTGGGTTTTCAGTGCCATCAACAAAACCTAAAATGGAACGGCTATCCCAATACCTGAAACCATGAATTTCTTCTATGCTAATTGCCACCGGGTCTAAAATATCAGATATTGCCGCTGCCATATCGTAGCATATACTTGTGTTATCAGCTCTTATATGAAAATGTAAGTCTCCTTTCGAAGAAATTGCCGTGTGCTTTTCGCCAATAATGGGAACAAAATTCACAAGCTCTTTAGGGGGAGGAACAGGAAGATTTAGCCGAAGCCAGGCATCATGCCCGATTCCCATTACACAGCTTGCCCTGGAAACCGGGAAACGGACATTAGCAGAATTATTAAGGTTGATAATCAGCTTGCAAAGCTTGTTAAAAGTAGCTCTAACCCCCAGGCTATCCTTAAAATTCCAAACCATAAATATGGTATTGTTATTTGTGTAGTCTGTTACATTCTGTGATTCCGGATTCATAGCTTATAATATTATCTGTCGTGCGTTACGAAAATAAACAAAAATGTCAACTGTATTTAATCTTCTCTGCCAATAGATGCTAACGGCAGAAAGGTGAGTAAAGAGTAAACTAACGCGGCAAATAGTTTTTTAAAAGCCATAAGTTAAATTTTAGCCATTGATGATAATTAATGACCTGGGCACAAGCAAATTAAAAAACCCCGTCTGTTTTAAACATAAAAGCATTTTTATAATTGAAAATTAAATAATAAATAGCAACAGGACTTGATGTCCAACAGAGTGAAAGGAACGAAGCATATAAAACCGCTTTATGAGCTACTTTTTAAAAGCTTCTTTCGTCAAATCGAATGACAATGTTGTTTTAAAATTTACATTGAAAAAACACTATAATTTTAAGTTTATCAAATACCAACAAGTTAAATTAATCTCTATAGCGATTTATATATTTCAACTATTACAACCAATATAACCTCTACAACCAATACAAAAAAATGAGCGATTCGAGGAGAGATTTCCTAAAAAAAGCGATGTTATTAGCGGGCGCTACCGGGCTTGCCAACGTGATACCGGCTTCCATTCAGAAGGCTATGGCTATTAATGCGCCAGAAGGCAGTACCTATATGGATGCCGAACATATTGTGATCCTGATGCAAGAGAACCGGTCTTTTGATCATACTTATGGCACGTTGCAGGGCGTACGTGGATATAACGACCCTCGTGCTATTGATCTGCCCAACAAAAATAAAGTATGGCTGCAATCTAATACTGAAGGCGAAACGTATGCGCCATTTCATCTCGACATAAAAAATACCAAGGCCACCTGGATGAGCTCGCTTCCGCACTCCTGGGCCAACCAGGTAAACGCCCGCAACGATGGCAAATTTGACCAATGGCTTAATGTAAAAAAGAATGGCATTAAGGAATACAGCCACATGCCTTTAACTATGGGCCATTATAACCGGGGCGATATTCCCTTTTATTATGCGCTGGCTGATGCCTTTACCGTATGCGACCAAAACTTTTGTTCGTCATTAACGGGCACCAATCCCAACCGGCTATACTTTTGGAGCGGTACAATAAGGGAGGAGCAAAATGAAAACTCAAGAGCCCATGTCTGGAACGAAGATATGGATTATGGCACATTGAACTGGACCACTTTCCCAGAACGTTTGGAAGCTCAAGGCATATCATGGAAATGTTATCAGAACGAAGTTGCAATAGACACCGGCTTTGAGGGTGAGGAAGACCCCTGGTTATCTAATTTCCAGGATAACCCGCTGGAATTTTTCGGTCAGTACAACATTCACCTATATCCAAAACATTTGGAGGCATTAGATAAGAGGGTAGCGCAGCTACCGGGAATGATCGATGACCTGCAAAAAAAGATCGATGCTTTACCCGCTGGTGATGCCCATATTGATCATCTGAAAAAGCAGTTGAATGAAATGAGGAATTACCTGGATGATCTAAAAAAAGAAAAGGAAACCTATAAACCTGGGCAGTTTGACAAGCTATCCGACCGCGAAAAGAGCCTGCACCAAAAAGCATTTGATACCAATGTTAACGACCCTGAGCATCGGCAACTGACCACTTTAACCTATGACGATGATGGTACCAAACGCGAGGTTCAGGTACCTAAAGGGGATGTTTTACATCAATTCAGGACAGATGTAACCACGGGCAAACTGCCAACCGTATCCTGGCTCACCGCTCCCGAGAATTTTAGCGATCATCCGTCGGCGGCCTGGTATGGCGCTTGGTATGTATCTGAGGTGCTTGATATATTGACCCAAAATCCTGAAGTATGGAAAAAGACCATATTCATTTTAGCTTATGATGAGAACGACGGTTATTTTGATCACGTACCCCCTTTTGTAGCCCCACATTCTCATAAAGAAGGCACTGGGAAGGTATCAAAAGGAATAGATACCCGGGTTGATTTTGTAACACTTGAGCAGGAAAAGGAAAGAAATGGTTTCCCTGATAAATATGATCGCGAAAGTTCGATAGGTCTTGGTTACCGGGTGCCATTGGTTATCGCCTCGCCCTGGAGCAAAGGCGGGTATGTAAATTCAGAAGTGTTTGACCATACCTCCACCCTGCAATTTTTAGAACATTTTTTATCAAAAAAGACTGGCAAAAAAATAGTCGAACCCAACATAAGCGATTGGCGGCGTACCATTTGCGGTAATCTTACATCGGTATTCAGGCCTTATCATAACGAAAAGATCGCAAGCCCGGAATTTGTAAAAAAGGATGTTTTTTTAGAAAGCATACATAAAGCGCAATTCAAAAAACTGCCGTCTGATTATAAATTGCTTACCCCTGCAGAAATGGAGCAAATCAACCATGATCCTTCTTCATCCGCCTATATGCCGCAGCAAGAAAAGGGGATACGCCCATCATGCGCGCTGCCCTATGAGCTATACGCTGATGGTAAATTAAACGCAGATAAAACGGCATTTGAAATACAATTTGCCGCATATAATAAGGTGTTTGGCAATAAGGCTGCAGGTGCCCCCTTTAATGTTTATGCGCCGGGGAGTTACCTGCATCAAAAAGAAGATGGGCAGACCGCTTTTGAAAATGTGCGTACCTGGGCTTACGGCTTAACCGCCGGCGATAGTTTAACTGACAGCTGGCCTCTTCATGAATTTGGAGAAAAGAATTATCATTTGAGGGTTTACGGCCCAAATGGTTTTTATCGCGAGTTTAAAGGTAATGCAGGGGATCCTTTATCTACTGATCTTATGCCGCAAAGGGAACTTACAAACAATAATAAGCTGACAGGAAATGTAGCTTTATTGCTCAGAAATTTAAGCGATAACCCCCAATCAATTGAAATAATTGACAATGCTTACAAAAGCAACAATCATAAGATCACCTTATCCCCTAAAGCAACTACAAATATGGTTTTAAGCCTCGGAAAGAGCCATGGTTGGTATGATTTCAGCATTAAAGTAATGGGGCACAATCTATTTGAAAAAAGATATGCCGGGCGTGTAGAAACCGGGAAGTCAAGTTATAGTGACCCTTTTATGGGAAGAGCTATTGCCTGATCACTTAATAATGGAACACCAGGGGCTTAAAAAACGATAGCCCCGGTTATATGTATAACCGGGACTATCGTAAATCAATCAACTTGTCTCAAAACCATTTAATACTTTGTAAAAAGCCGTGTCTGGTTCATTGGAGAGGTTAAACGTTTTGATGCATTACAAAAATTTAAAAATTCACAGGCACCGCTTTTCCTTTATTGGTATCCCACCATAATGGTGTTCCACCATTATCAGGGCCGCCAAGCATTGTTACTGCGGCAGCAACATTTGCAGCATTACTGGTGTATTCACCTGATGGATATGCGATCCTGCGTATTTGCAGAGCTGTGCTGATAGTACCGCCACTATTGTTAACAACTACAGGGAACAGTCTTGGATATCCTGTACGGCGATAGTCTGTCCATGATTCCCAACCGCCGCAAGGAAAATTGGCGAGCCATTTTTGCGTGATGATACGCTCTAAGTTTTGCTCGTTAGTAGCTGTGGCATCCCAGGCTATTGTAATTGTCGACATGGCTTTAATGCTGGCATTCGGAACACCTGCCTGTGGTGTCAAAGGATCTACATAATCAGCCTGGGTGCTGGTTTTATCACTCAGGTAAGAGCCAATCGGTACGCCCCATTGATTCATGGAAGTAGCTATTCCCGTCTCATAATCTGTTTGTGCACTCTCTGTTGTCCAACCTCTTAATGCAGCTTCCGCCCTTAAAAACCAAACTTCAGATGCATTCATCAGTATCATCGAAGGAGCCAATGATAACGTGGCCGTAAGGTTAGGAAGTGAATAACCGCCATACATTGGTTTGCCGCCTACAGGTGTGCCTGCACGGATGCCCACATATTGCCCGGCTATACTTGCCGGACTGGTTGCGGGGGTAAGCATTGCCGGGGTACGTGGATCGTGATACCCGTTAAGGTATGAGGTGAGCGACGCGCCGGCTGCAAGGTCTGTCCAGGAGTTGGCAATTACCCATAACGGGCTATGATAGCCGAAACCTGTAAGGGTTGCATTGTCTATATTGGTAGTAAGCAGTCCACCAGGATCGTTTATAGCCTTTAATGCTTGAGTTTTTGCTGTTGCAGGGTCAATGTTTACAATGTGCATAGCCAGCCTTAACCGTAAGGAATTGGCATATTTTATCCATTCCTTGTAGTGCCCACTATAAACCATATCAAATGATGCAAAAGGGGTAAGGTTTGGGTTCGCAGTAACATATGCCTGAAGATTGTTAACCGCTGTATCTAACTGTGCAAAAAACGAATTGTATACAGCCTGCTGCGAATCATAAGGCGTGCTATTCCCACTTAGCGCAACCTTGCTGTAAGGGATTGGGCCGTAATAATCCGTAACCCTGCTTATGGCTTGTACCTGTAATATTAAAGCAATTGCCCAAAAATGCGGCGAAGTAGTTGGGGCCTTATATTTGTGGTTAAGCTGTACAACAATTGGCGACATCACCTGCGTGAAGCCCATGTTATAAACGTCAGAATTCCAACCATCAACTAAAGCATAGCTTTGGTTATTGATATTCCCTCTGAACGGATCGGGCGACATGTAATAGCCGCTGTAACAATCTGAATTCAAGTTTTGACAAAGCTGGTAGTCCCCCTCTTCGCCAAAAATATTTTGCTGGATACCGGGAAACCACAATCCCAAATAGTTATAATCCGGGAGTAATTGGGCATCTGTTATACCCGATGAATCGGTATTATAACTCTTAAATTCCTTTGTACACCCAGCAAACAGGATGGGTATTATAGCAATCAGGATACACTTACACAAAGCATTGATCCCGATCTTTTTATTTTTTAAATACGTTAGTTTTTTCATCGCAATTTTTTTAAAGATTAACTATTCGTTAAAATGAAACATTCAATTGAGCTCCCAGCCTGCGTGTAGTCGGTTGATTGAAAACATCCACCCCGGCTAAGCCGATACCGGTCGACATCGTAATTTCCGGGTCATACGGTGCTTTTTTGTATATGTATAAAAGGTTACTACCTATTATAGATAACCGGAGGTTTTTAACGAAACTGTTTGCAACCGGAAAATTATACCCTAATGATGCTGAACGGAGGCGAACAACTGTCGCGCTCACCATATAAGGTTCAGCTATCCCGGAACGGCCACCTATACCTTGATACCATGTTTGGGCATCTACTTTTGTTACCGCGGTCCCGCTTGGGTCAACCGCGTTAACAGTTACCCCACCAGCATCGCGGGCTTGCCCGGTCACTAGCGATGTGCCGTAACTGTCCATCATCATTTGGGTCATCGATAATACCTGGCCACCAAATTTTCCGTCGATCAAAAATTCAAGGGTGAATTTTTTATAATTAAACGAGTTGTTCCACCCGAGTTGAAAATTTGGAGTTGGATTGCCAACTTTTACAAAGTTACCATTATTGATAGGTACATTGCCTGTGCCCACCATAATTTGGCCGGCAGCGTCCCTTGCATACTTAACACCATATATATCGTCAAATGACCCACCTTTTTGTAAAACGGATTCGTAAGCATTGTTGCCTGCACCTGTTAAGACTAGCTGTTCATTAGGATGGCTTGGATCTAGTTGCACTATTGTATTCTTGTTGGTTGAAAAATTGAAGGATGTATTCCAGCCAAAGGTTTTGCCCTTCAATACATCATAGCCTAATTTTATCTCAACCCCCGTGTTTTGTATATTCCCGGCATTCAGGTATCCTACTGAATACCCTGATGATGGCGAAGGTGTATATTGGAGATACTGGTTATAACTATTGGATTTATACCAGGTAAAAGCGAATGTCAACGCGTTATTAAATAACCTCAAATCAACGCCAGCCTCGTCTGATTTGGTATTGGTAGGCTTCAAAATGGGGTTTGGTGCTACCGTGTTAAAATTAACACCTCCTCCAGACCTGGCATAATTTACCCCGCCACCAGCAACATATTCGGGTACCGAAGTTGCAACTTCTGCATATGAACCCCGGATTTTAGCATAACTAACAAACTTGGGCAAAGTGAACATATCACTAAGGATAAGGGATAAACCAACCGAAGGATAAGAATAAGACTCGTTGTTGGTATAGGCCAGGGCAGATGACCAGTCATTTCTTTCGGTAACAGTAAGGTACGCCCAATTTTTATACGATAAGTTCAAACTTCCGAAAATCGATTGGATTTGACTGTGATTCGGTGAAGTAGTAACTACATTACTGGTGCCATTTGTAACAACATTTTGCTGTGTAAATACATTCGGGATATAAAGACCAAGACCCGGATTTTCAAATGTGCCAATCGTATTATCATCCGTTATACTGCCGCCCACTAAACCATCTATTTTAAATTGGCTTTTCATTGGCACTTTAAAATTGGCTATCACATCGGCATAAGTTTGTGTAAGCGTTTGCTCGCTGTGTTGATATTGGCCGTTGCTTCCCTGGACAAGCACAGGATTGGTCCCTGCATATAAGTCCAGCTCTGTTATATCAGTTACACGGTCAACATTTCCGCGTGCCTGTATGTTTAACCAATCAGCCACCTCATATTTTACGCTTGAATTAATTAAAAAACGGTTGCGGGTAGAAACGTTGGGGTTTTTGTAAAGTATCCACCATGGGTTCTGCTGTACATCTTCGTTGGCGATCCAATTTTGGGTTAACAGTCCATTTGTCCCTGGTTGTGGTACGCCGTAGTTAGTTTTATATTGGTTAATATCAACACCGGCCGGAAACAAGTACAAGCCTGTAAGCGTATTAAAATAAAGCCCCTCACCTGGTGTATTATTTACTTTTTGGTTAATGTAGTTTGTATTTACATCCACCGTTAGTTTATTGTTTAAGAAATGGCCTGTTTCCCTGAAAGTAAAATTGTTACGGCGCAAATCGTTGGTTGGCTGTACACCGTTAGCTGAAGTATTTGCGTAAGAGAAATAGGTTTGGGCCTGTTCTGTGCCTGAAGATAAATTGAAAGAGTTGGTGTAGTTATTCCCGTGTACAAAAAATGCCGCCAGATTGTCAGCAGTAGACGGAGTAGACAACTTTGCCCCCCAGTTTTGGTTGCCGCCAGGCGTAACGCCATATTCGTTTTGAAACTGTGGCTTGTACGAGATCGCATCATTTGTATAAGATGAAGAAAAATTTATTTCGGATTTCCCGGCTTTGCCTTTTTTTGTGGTGATCAATATAACGCCATTTGCAGCCTGGCTACCATAAAGCGCAGCGGCTGCAGCACCTTCCAGGACAGTTAAACTTTCAATATCGTCCGGGTTTAAGTTGGAGATACCGTCACCGCCATCGGGTGAGCCGCCATAAGTGCCATTTGGCTGGCCATTCATATTCGAGGTATTCGTGATCGGTATACCATCTATCACATATAATGGCTGGTTGGTGCCAAAAGCATTTTTGCTACCGCGCAAAATTACTTTCACAGAACCACCAACGCCCGATGAACTCGGCGAAATATCAACACCGGCCACTTTGCCATTCAGCGAGTTCATTAAATTGTCGTTTTTAACATCGTTAAGTTCACTGCCGCCAACAACCTGGTTAGCATAAACAAGTGACTTTTCGGATTTTTTAACACCCAAAGCTGTTACTACAACTTCTGTAAGTTGATTAGAGTTTTCAACAAGTACAATATTTAATGGTGCTTGTGATGAAATGGTAACCTCTTGTTTGTTATAGCCTATGTAACCAAAAACAAGTACGTCGCCAATGTTAGCATCTATTGCAAACTTGCCGTTTATATCAGTTTGTGTACCACGCGAGGTGCCTTTTACTAAAACGCTTACACCAATAATAGGTTGCCCGGTGGCATCTTTTACTATACCCTGGATTTTAAGAGCATTAGTATTTTGAATAGTAACCCCATTAAGCTGAGGAATATCACTTACATTTTGTGCTACGCCAATGTAATTGCCTACCTCTTTAAATTGTAATAGCGTTTTATCATGCAATTGCCCCAGTACTTCTGCCAGCTGCAGATTTTTTACGTGAAGGGTAAGGGGGGGCAGTTCTTTGATCACCTGTTCATCATAAACAAATGTCACTTTTGCCTGGCGTTCTATAAGCTTAAAGATTTTTTTAACGCTTACTTTTTCAACGTTCAAATTCATCTCCTGCGCACGTGTGCCCGTAGCCATCAGGAGAGTTGAACAACATAATTGTATGCCAATAATAATTGTAGAAATGCGCATGCATTTTCGGAGTATGGGCAATACTTTGCCGTAAAAATTCATCATATTTGTATGGTTTAATATTCTAGTTAAACTATAGCCGTCTGTATATGGGTCTCAAGCATATATGCAGTGGCTGCTCTCATTTCCGGGGACATTCGAAGTGTTCCCGGTTTTTTCCTTTCTTAGCTGCTAAGTCCGGGGTGTTTTATTTAATAACTACTGTGCTGTCATTGGCTATTTGATATTTAAAGTGTTTGGTGAAACTTAAAATTTCCATGATGGTATCTAAGCGTTGATTACTTAGTGTTATAGATATACGCTCATCGAGCAATTGTTTATTATCGACGGTTATATGGGTGTTATACTGTTTTTCTAACGCCTTGAATATATTGTTCAAATTCTCCTGCTCAAAAACAAGGGGGCTTTTACACCATAAATTCACAACAGATTCATGAGCGGGTTCTTTTTTAAGCTGATTGTTGGATGATAAAACAACTTGTTGTTTTGGTAACAGCATAACGGCATGTTGCTTGATTTTCCCATTCAAAGTGATGCCGACTTTCCCACAAACTACACTTACTTTAGTTGTACCTTCTTTTTGATAGGCGCGTACATCGAATGATGTTCCCAATACCGTTATATTTAAACTTTTAGTTTTTACAATAAAAGGGTGATTGCTTTGGTGTTTTACTTCAAAAAAGGCCCGCCCTTCAACTAATTCAACCTGGCGGACTTTGCCCTCAAATTTTTCCGGGTATTTAAATATCGAATGTGCATTGAGCCAAACCTTTGAACCATCAGGCAATGTGATCTGCATGATCCTGGGTGCAATAATATTATCAACCTGTGTATCAGTTTGTTTACCTAACGTTTTGGCCTTGTTTACAAACCATACAACACTTGAAACGATAAAAATTACAGCCGCAGCAACAGAAGCGATGCGGATAGCCATTTGTTTGATTGTGCCAGGATGCTTGCGTACTACTGGTTCCTGGTTTATTTTTAGCTGGAGATTGGTAAATATCCGCTGTTTAATATCTGCTTCCGATTCCGGCTCATCAATGGAAACATTTACAACCTGATCGTCATCATGGATTGTATTATACCATTGGTCAAGCAATGCTTTTTCTGCTGGTGTTGCTTTGCCGCTCAGGTATTTTGCTGCTAATTTCTGTAATTCGTTCTTATTCATCTGGCTAATTCTGCCCCTTTACAACTATAGAGTCAAAAAGAAGATGAATACCCTTGCCCGGAATTGAAAATTTCTCATAATTTTTTTATCCGGCAATAAAAGCAACCTGGTAACAGAAGTGAAAAGGAACGGAAGCGGGAGTTATTTTATAAAAAAATGCACGGTTAGTACGAAAAGCAGTGCATCGCTCATTGGATTGTCGAAACTTGCCCTGATTATACGCAGGGCTTTGGTAAGGTGCCCTTCTGCGGTTTTTTGGGAGATATTTAACTTTTCGGCCACATCGGCTAAAGACAGATCCTGTAACTTATTGTATTGAAAAACCAAACGGCATTTTTCAGGTAGTTTATTAGACATATCTGTGATGATCTCTAATAAAATTTTATGATCGATATCTATTTCTAAAAAGGCTTCGACATTTAAAATACCCAATATGTTTTCCTGGCGTTTGGAGTTTTTCATTTGTGCAGCCTGGCGGTAAACCGCATAACGGGTCATGGCTGCAAGGTAGGGGTTGATAGATTTGATCGATAACGACTCCCTTTTTTTCCATAAGGTAAGGAACACTTCCTGCACAATTTCTTCGGCGGTACTGGTATCCCTAAGCAGTTTATAAGCAATAAAATATAATTTATCCCAATAACGGCTGTAAATTTCAGTAAAAGATGACTCGTCTCCCTTCCTTAAAAGGCAGATCAATTCGTCATCATCCATTAATTGGGTCTCTTTCAATAGTTAAAAATCGTGTCTAAATTTATATAAATTTAACACATCTTTCATGACTTCTTATTTTTTTTTAAAAAGTTTTTTCAAAAGTTGTTAACACTCAAAAAAAATTAAAGGTGTATTTTAAACACGATAAAACGATTATTGGCTACAGCTTCAGTAGGTTGAATACTTAAATGGATATCTTTAAAAAAAACGAATGCCAGGCGGGCGCCTGGCTATCCATTCATTACCAATTTATTAAGGAGAGATTTTTATTCTATTTAATTACCTGTCGTGGTTAGCAAATTTTCCTGCGCCATGATAAATAGTTGATTCAGTTTTTTTTCTGAGCCTATATATTCGTTCAATAATTTAAGTTGATTTTTTGCCCGTGTGAAATTGTGTTCAGGGTATTTTATTTCGTAATAGATATCTCCATTAAGAAAATCTGTTAAAAAGCGAATGGCCTGCATGTATATCATAAACTTCCCGGAGAAAATAAAATGATGCTTTTCAGTTTCATTCAATACATTCCCCATTTCTGACAGATACCCTTTGCAAATAGCGCTAAAAATGTTTTCGCGGATATGTATCTTGGATAGGTCGGTCTCTTCTTCATTTGCAGGGGAAAGATAGGTACGCATCATATCTCCCAGGTCGCTTAAATAATATCCCGGCATTACCGTATCCAGATCAATCACACACAAACCATTTTGAGCGTCATCAAATAATACATTGCTTATTTTGGTATCATGGTGGATAACCCTGACCGGCATCTTGTTATTACCTATTAATTCATTGTAGGTCTCCAGGATATTGAAATGGTTATAGATCTCTTTTATTTCAGTTGCTGCTGCGATTAACCTGCTTTGTTCGGCATTATTACACGCGGTTGTAAACTGGTCAAATCGTAATTTGAGATTGTGGAAATCTGTTAAAGTATATTCCAGTGTGCTGGCATCAAAATCCTTTAGTACATGGGTAAACTTGCCAAACTGGCGCGAAGCTTCAAACGCCTCTTTTGGGTCGCTTATAAAATCAATTGTTTTAGAACCTTTTATAAAAGGGAACAACCTATAATATTCACCAGCTTTTGATCTGATCAGAAAATCGCCCGACGTTGATGGCAGCGGAGCCACAAAAGGATAATCAGGATGTGTCTTTTTAAGATAAGATTGTAATAAGGCCAGGTTTTTAGCAATGTTACCGGGGAATTTGAACACATTTCCATTGATCTTTTGAAGAATGTAATCATCGGCATCGCCTGACACCTTTAATGTGTGATTGATTAGTCCCGAGCCAAAAGGTTGAATTTTATACTGAGCAGGGGTTAATCCAAACTCCAATAATATTTTATTAAGCATTAACTGGTTGTTTAATAACCAAACATACTAAAGGAATATATGGATTTTGTGCGCAAACGTTTGACCCTTTTTTAATCATCTTTTTTTGTTCTTCAATAATCGGCAGCTGCCTTTTACATTACCGGCATTTTGTGCTAATTAAAAGGGTATCATGTGGTTCATTATCTAATAAATGCCTATTATTCAGATTATCTATTCAAACGTTTGCGCTTATTTAGCACGGCCAAATACGGCTTACTGAGAAACTTAATGCATACTTTCATTAAAATTTTCAGGGTGATCATCATCCTCTCCTTAAATAAAATAAATGAAACAGGATATTATATTAGTAATTGGGGCCAATGGCCAGATAGGGACAGCGCTGATGCCTGTTCTGCAAAGTGTTTATGGTGCAGATAAAGTTATCGCGTCTGATCTGTTCAGCCCCGTATCTGATAACTGCATATTTGAAAAATTGGATGCCACCAATGCAAATGACCTGGCCGCCATTGTTAAAAAATATAAGGTAACACAGATATACCACCTGGCGGCAATCCTTTCAGCAAAAGGAGAGGCCAATCCTGTTTGGGCGTGGAATTTAAACATGCAAACACTTTTAAACGTTTTGGAAACTGCCAGGGCATTTAGTCTGCAAAAGGTATTCGTTCCAAGTTCCATCGCTGTTTTTGGGGCGCACGCGCAAAAAGAACAAACCCTGCAAAATACCTACCTTGATCCTTCAACCGTATACGGCGTAAGCAAGGTAGCTTCTGAAAAATGATCGGTTTTTCAAGGTTTTGCCACATTTCACCGGCTGCAGCAGTAGCTTTTGATTCGTTTGAATGATAAAAATCGAGCATGTTTTCAGAATAAGCTATATCCAAAAAATCAC
>JABDFM010000005.1 GCA_013286565.1 Bacteroidota bacterium | reverse complement strand
AAAAGCATTACCTGTAAAAGTTAAACACCAATTTGATTTTAAAACTAAGGGCTGGATTATTGCCGGAATGATATTGTTAATTGTAACGGCTATCAGTACAGGTTTATGCGGCCATTTATGGGCAGAGAACAACCGTTTACAGGCAGTTGATATTAAGTACCGTTTACTACAGCAAGTTGACACAAGTTCTACAAAATGGGCTGATAGCATTTATACAAGCAATCCTGATGAAGCGGAGAAAACGGTTATTAGGATGGAAAGCAGGAAGATTACGAAAGATAGAGCCAACGATATACAAAATGGCAAGCGGGGCAAAAAATCGAGAAAGCGACACAAATAGAAAGCCTTACATGGTACAAAACATACCACCCCATATTGCATCTTTGGGTTATTTTATTTCATTTAATTTGCTCTCCTTTCGAAATATAATATTCAATTTCGTTCTTAATATTCAATAATGACTGAGCAATGTCCTCATCGTATTTTATCTCAAACAATATGCAATCGTTCTCTAAGCATTTTTTTCGCTTAAGTAAATCCAGCCTTACAAGGTTTTCGAAACCTTTATCTCCGCCAAAAAATTCTATTGGCTGATAATGCTGCTTCCCATTGTATTCAATTGCGATATTTAATGATTTAAAATAAACATCAAAAATTTGTCTTCCGAGCCAGGCAGGTTTATATTGATACAATATATCCTGATCTTTGAAGTTTTCCTTAAAATACTTAAAAATCAATATCTCATTATAAACCGTTCCTACTTCCCGGTAACCGCTATTTTTCCTAACTTGGTTCTCAATGCTGCGTATATTAGCTTTTAGTCGACGGTAAAATTCTTTCACGACTAATTCCGTAATATTAACTGCCCTTAATTTTTGTTCTAATTTCTCTTTTACTTTATCTCTTTGATAACTCCATTTTGGCGCGTTTGAATCTGAATAACGTTCATAAATAGCTATATCAAGCACATCCGACATCAATTCAGGGTAAGAATTATCAAGTTTCAATACATCAATCAAATAGTCTATTTCGAAAAATTTCTCAATATCACTTAGCTTCATGCACCTTATAAATATTTCCATATTTTCTGCACTTATTAGTTGGTTTGTACTACCAGTCAGTGAAAACCTGGTTCTGAAATATTCTAAGTAGCTATGATCTTGAAAGGGTATTCCCTTTCCATAATTAAGATAATTCAGGAATTCTTCGGAGCTAATACTAAAATCAAATATAATTGACCCTAATGCGATCTCAACCGGGTTTAACAATTCTCTATACCGTAATTCTTTGAAAATTTTTTCAATTGGAACAGATGTAAAATAAAAACATATTAAAAACCTGAGATGATTTTTGTCAAACCATTCGTTACCGCCAAAACTGCCAATATAATCTTGGATATAATTTTCAAAATATTCAGATGGTAAAGATTTGAGACATTGGTTTATGTACCTTGGTTCATAAATACAACAGGAATTATATATATCCTGAAAAACCTTGATTGGCGATCCTGTAGGGACAATATAAATTGGAACCCAATTAATTCCATAAGCACCCTCGACAATTTTTCCGCATGGATAACAAGACTTATCGCCTAAAAGGAATATGAGATCGTTGTAATAAATTAATTCAAAATGTGAACTTATTCCATCAAGAAGGGCGAATTTTTCCCGATGAAAATTTGAATCGTAAATTGTTGGTTTGTTTTGGGTAGGAGACAGCTTAGACGCTTCAATGTGTATTTTTTTGAGATCAATATTATATTTGTTTATATAACAATTCTCAATTAATTGATTCATCAAATACTGCAATTAGGATATTAAAAATTAGAGAGTTGCTGATCAATAAAAAATAACAACTCGCCTGTAGATTTGTTATAGCACTCATTTAAAGCGTTTTTTGCACTTTTATAACCCAACATGTTTGATTTACTTGATACGTTTGAAACCTCTTTGGTTATAATTTTGTCTCCTATAAATATCTGCACATAATATGCGGTTACTGCGTTCCATTCCCCCTTTGGAAATACCATTGTAGAAAAATGACCGCCAATCATCCCTATTCCACCGGAAATGTCTGCTCCGAATCCTGCATGATAAGCGGCTATGCCTATTTTAATCAAAACTGATTTGCTGGGTAAATTCTTTTTATAATAGTCTGATTCTGGCCGCTGTATCAATATTGCTGACGGATACGTTACTTTTAATTGAGAAAATAATGTCTGAATTATCTGCTCTGACGAACATTCGATTTTATTTTTTGGAGGTATAGATCTACCATCAAAAAATACAACATTAATCGTATCATTTTTTCTTAAATCAATCCTGGGCTTAACTTGGTAGTTTTCTGGACACCAAACATATATTTTTTGAGCTTTAGCGAGATAAGAACTAACTAATAATAGGATAAGTAGAAAGTATTTCATATTTTTTTAAAGGGTTAGAATATGGTCACTTATTATATGGACGGAATTTATTATAACTATATGCATCCCCCAAACATTTTATAAATAGCTCTGATAAATATTTCTACGTCCAATAGCACATACCATTCCTTTTTAAATTCGAATCCATGTAAACGCACTAATCCATTATAATGCTCCCAATCAATCGTTTTTTTTGTACTGTCACCATATTGGTAATTGTAATCATATTCGTGTGATTCAATACCAGTTGATACATGAAGTTCTAAAATGTCGGAGTGAATAATCTTATTACAGGTATCTCTAAATGTAAGATTTATGTCGTCAAATAATCCAAAGTCGAAGTTATTAACTTCAGTCATTGCTTTGATATACTCTTGTTTAGATTGGTCTTCGTCGGGTAACGCTTTCATTTGATCGTCAATAACTCTTAAAGAAACGGCTAATTCAATTAAAAGACGACTGGCTTTGGAATAGAAAAATAGATTCTGTAAAGATTTTAAGGGCTCTTGAACATCATCAGGATTACTTTTTCGTGAAATTTCTTTATCCGCAAAAAACACACACATTAGATCATAGGCCTTCTCAAGAATTATATTTTTGTCAATCTGATATGTCCCGATGTTTTCCATTTCTTTAAATTATTAGCGCGTAACATTATTATTATTTATAGCCCATTCATAATCTTTTTGGATACTTAATATCTTAAATATTTGAAACGAAAATTCAGCGATGCTTTTAATTAGCTTTTCAAGTTTATCGTAATTCAGACGAATTTCAATATTATTTTGATCACATTCATGGCATATAAAAAAATGATTAAATAGCGATTTATGAGTTAAAGACTTAAAAACTAAGGCTTTTCTAATAATAGACTGTGAATGGGTAATTGCATGCCTGACAATTGAGAGGACACACCAAAATTCTGAAAAGCTTAAGTTGTAATTATTGGTTTGTGAAGATGACAAGAAATCTTTTCCAGTAGCTTTTTTTACAAAACCAAACAATTTATCTCCGCCAGGATATTTGGCACGAACGTTTTCAATAAAACCAATTTTTTTACCATCCTTTTCGATATCTTTTATTTCATCAAAAAAACTTGGACAAATCTGAGTTTTCTGCCACACAATGTCTTTAAAAAAACGTTCTAAGCCCTCAAATGATTGGGCAAATGCATAACATGATTCTATTGAAATAAGTCTATGAATTTCCTTTTCATATTCTTTTGCCATTGTAATATTCTTGTGACCTGTATAGAAATTAATTGTCCACCCTCTATCTGTAGGTCCAGTAATGTCGCTGATTATTAATGAGGATCCTGAAATCAATTGATCATCATCAAGTTTGGTATATTCCGTAATTGAATTTAGCAATTGCATGTTAATCCAGTCAACATTGTGCCGTAACTTGATTAATCGGTCGAAATAAATGTTCAATGCTGTTTTGTAAGGGTTTTCCATCTCAATATGTATTTTGTATTTGATAACAAAATCAACCATTAGAAAGCTCTATTTAATAGCGGTTTTTGTACTTCATCCTCTATAAAAAAACCCATTTTTGAATAATGATCGCTAAGTTTATCCTGATTATGTTATCTCAAATCCTCAACTATCGCAACTATGAGTTAAGGCATCTTATTCTTTTCGCTATTCGGATTTTTTAAATGTAATTCTTGATTTATTAGCTCGATTAAGTATTTATCGGCAATCTTTTTCATGCAAGCCATTTTGGGATTTGCATATCCGTTCCACATTGCAGTTTGTCCCACGACTTCCTTCGATTTTACCAACAAATCACCATTCTTATTATTAACAATTGCAATTGACCCGCTCGCTCTACCCATGCCAGTTTTGCTGATTATGCACATAATTATATAATCAGCGCTATCTTTTTTAAAGGTAATTTTGTAATTATCAGATAGCAGCTTATCAACTATTGGTTGCTCATAACCATTATCTGTTTTTTCAACGTAAATTCTTTGGGCTTTAGAGGCCAGGCAAATAAATAGCAATAAGATTATAAGTAAATTTCTTTTCATCGGTTTAATTAAAACATACTTTGATTTAGCATGCGACTGTTACCTTCTATTTTAATGGATTTATTTATATGCAATACCTATGAGTTTTACTCCCCAATGGTCGGGCTTATCTTGTAAAAGAACTATTGAAGCTCCTAATTTAGCAGCATTTTTTTTTAAATCTTTGCGGGCATTTTTATCACCTAATCCCTGGGCATATGCACCTCCCCACCCTGATTTACCTATTACTTCACCAAGCTTTGTTAAACCTTTGACATCGTCTGAATTAGATGTAATTTCAACTTTTTCCCAATCCTTTTCACCATTAACAATTGCTAATTTTTTTTCACCAGCACAATTTTCCTCCCTGCCACTCGCATAAATAATTTTTATAAGGCTGTTTTTATATTCAGAATTTATAGATGTTTCATTAGGATATGTAAATTCAACCATGTCAGGGGTCGACTGTACAATTTTTACCTTTAGCGTGTCGCCGTTGCGTTTAATAATCTTGTCTTGTGCATTTACAAATTGAATTAAATGGAACAGTAATGTAAATAAGATTAAGGTCTTTGATATTCTCATTATAAATTAGGTGTTGTGAACTTTAAAGTGAAGTAAAAATATGTAAAATATACATTATACTAAGGCATTTGTATTTATATCTGATTGAATTGATATAATTTTTCCATATTCACCACATCCGCGAAGATAGCCCACGCCGGGATAAAAAGTAAAGGCTATACAAGCGGGCAGTTGTGTTTTGTTTTTCAGTGGCTTGCCCGGCCTTGACTATTTACCCGGCTCGCGCTGTTGGTTGCTTAAGCGGTAAATATGGGATGGTGTGCGCTATGGGCTTGCGGGTGGTTAGCCACTAATCTTTTTACTAAAAGCCAGTCATTAAAATTGTATCATAATGCAATATTTCGTATCTTTATATCGTAAGATTTGTAAATAATCTGCATCAAAAAAATGGTTAGTAATTCGGTGCGTAGTACATCGGTAACCATATAAAGTATTGTAAATCAGTAGGTAATTAACCGTGTTCGATTCCCCTACGGGCTACCAAAGGAAAAGTTCTTAGTTGAACTTTTCCTTTTTTATTTTCATAAAATGCTGCTTTACAGTAAGTTATATTCAATTTTTAGGCGATAAAAAGCGATTCGATATTTTACAAAATCTTTTTATTTTTAATTACGATTTCTTAAAAATGCGCCCTGATTTCATTTGAACGCAGGTTTAATGGTTGGATTCCCCTGATTCAATTGATCTGATACCGCCAAAAACAACCCACTTTATTTGTCTTAATCCGACTGATTTCGATTGTAAATCACTGTTGATCTGCATAGTTGCAGGGCTTTCCAACTTTGGCAAGCAAGTAGATAAAATTCAAGATGATCTTGGCTGGTCATCATTGTTTGAATTCTGTTTAGTTTTAATATTTTGACAGCTTGTTTTATAAACACCTTCTTTTTGGGAAAGGCATCTGTGTTAGCGATGAATAGCTGGTCAATTTCAGCAGAATATCCAGCACTACCTATTTAATAATAAGCCATAATAGCTATATTCGCAATACTGTGTTTCAATAAACTCTACAAATGAAAGCGGGCGAAATAAGATATTCCTTATTAAATCATAAGTCAGCCCGTTTTTTACATTTTATCATTATCATCTTTTTGCTGTTTATTGTCCCTGATCAGCTAAATGCACAAGACATTAGTAACCTGCATATAGAAAAAGTACAAGAAGAAGGGCTTACCAACGATTGTATAATAAGCATAAATCAGGATAGTAATGGATTTCTTTGGTTTGGGACAAAGGAGGGGCTATTTAGGTATGATGGTTACAGTTTTAAAGCATTTAGGAATTTCCCAGGAGATTCAACCACGTTAATGGGCAATGTAATCCAATGTATTTATCCCGAAAAAAATAATTTATGGATCGGATCTGACGGTGGGTTGAGTAGAATTGATATCAACACCCAAAATATAAAAAACTTTAAGTGTAATGGATTAAAGGCAAATACGATATTAAAGAAAAATGACTCTGTGTTTTGGGTAGGAACTGCTTCAGGTTTGTTTCAATTCAATAAGTACAATTATAAATGGAAAAAGGTGCCCGGCTTTGAAAAAAGCACATTTATTAACTCATTGACCGATGATCACAATGGCCATTTGTATGTAACCACAAGAAATGGATTTTATTGTTATTATAAATTAACCGGAGTTTTTAAGTATTATCGCCCCGATCTGCCAACGTTTCCGCAGGAGGATAAAAACGCCTCACTAAGCTTTAGCAAATCGATATTAGATAAACGAGGTAATCTTTGGATAGGTACCTGGGGTGCAGGCCTTATACGGTTTAATACAAAAACCGAGGAGATTAAAACCTGGTTTTATAAAACAGATGATCTTCATTTTTTACCTTATAAAATAATATCCGACCTGTTTCATGATGAGAACGAAAATATTTGGCTGGCCAACAAGGAAGGCGGCCTTACCATTTTTAATCCTTCAAAAAACAGGTTTATCAATTACCCGGTTGAGTGGGCAAGTGAAAATAGAATATCCGGTGCTGTAATATCCCTATTTCGTGATAAGTTGGGTACTTTTTGGATCGGTACAGAAAATGGAATAGTTAAATATGATCCGCACTATGTTCATTTATCAAAAACAGAATATAAGTTAAAAACAGATACAGGCCTTATTCTCACACACCTTGCGCCTTTAACCATGCTTAAAGAAAAAGATGGTTTGTGGTGGATGGGGATGTATGAAGGGTTGTTCATGTACGATCAAAAAAAAGGGTTTATACAAGATTATAGTAAAGTTTTGGGCCTGCCTGCCAATTTTGCCGTATTTAATATCCTGAACGATAAAAGCGGGGCAACATGGTTAAACGCAAAAAATATGCTGGTTAAGGTTTCTGAGAATGTAAATGTCAGAGATCACCCATTTCACACTGAGATATTTAAATCGCCTGATATTAAAAGCAGCATCTATATTTTATACATCGATAATGAAAACAGGATATGGGTAGGAACACATAGCAATGGCATTTTCAGATTTGACCAGGAAGCAAAAAAGTTTATTTCTTACCATTATAATACAATAGGGCCGGAGTCTAAAATAAATGAGATACGTACATTTTGTGAATTGTCAAAAGACAGCCTATTAATAGGCGGAGTGCATACCGGGCTAATTTTGTTACATATCAATACGGGGCGTTTTGAAAAAATTACATGGAATAATGTAAACAAGCTTGTTCCAGATCTTACAATTAATGAATTATATAAAAAAGATAAGGATGTATGGATCGGCACAGATTATTATGGCCTGTGGGAAACCAATACTCAATTTAAAAAACCTGAGATCATAACTGCTAATGATGGCCTGCCCTCGATGTCTATTACGGCTATAGCCGGCGATAAACAAAACGGCCTTTGGCTGTTAACTAATGCCGGGGCAGCTAAATTTCATATACCTGATAAAAAAATAACTCAATTTAATAAAAAAGATGGCATTCAAAGCCCGGACGCGCTATCTTCAATAATTATCGATGATGACAGCAATATATCAATAGCATCCAAAGGGTGTGTTTATAGCTTTAACCCGGCTAACTTTGTAAAAAATACACATCCGCCCGAGATATCAATAACAGACTTACGCATTTTTGACAAGGATTATACTATACACAAAGGGGAAACCATTAGACTTAACTACAATCAAAACTATTTTTCCTTTGAGTATGTAGCGCTCAACTATACCCAGTCCAGGCTTAATAAATATGCTTATAAAATGGATGGGCTTGATAAAAGTTGGAACATTGCCGGATCCCGTCGTTATGTTTCGTACGCAAATCTGGACGAAGGCACCTATGCTTTTAACGTAAAAGCATGTAATAACGAAGGTATATGGAATAATACGCCCACTAAGCTTGTATTAATTGTAAACCCTCCGTTTTGGCATAGATGGTGGTTTTATCTGGCATTTTGTGTATTAGTTTTAAGTATAATTTATATCATCTACAGGTATAACATGAATCAGTTTAAGATGCGTTTGCAATTACGTGATAATATAGCCCGCGACCTGCATGATGATATTGGTTCAACTTTAAGCAGCATCAACATATTCAGTAAAATAGCATTACAAAAAATAAGCATAGATAAGCGGAGCAGTAGTGAGTTATTACAAAAAATAAGCGACAAGTCGGAAAGAACCCTGGATGCACTATCAGATATTGTGTGGTCCATCAATACCAGGAACGATGGCCTGGATAATTTTTTGATGAAAGCCCGTGAATATCTTTCTGAAGTGCTCGAAGCGCAATGTATTCCTTACGATTTTAGTATTGATCCGGAGATAGAACATTTAAAAATAGGAATGGTCTCAAGGAAAGAGTTATATCTTATTTTTAAAGAAGCAATTTGTAATGCCTCAAAATACTCCGGATGCACCTTTATACAAATTTACTTAACAAGAAATAAGAACATCTGTAAATTAACCATTCATGATAATGGCAAAGGGTTTAATGTAAACGCTGTTTCTTCGGGTAATGGGCTTTATAACATAAGAAACCGGGCAAAAAAAATGGCGGCTGAGCTTCATATTGAAAGTGCAGAAAACAAAGGCACACTGGTATCTTTAAGTTTTCATACCCCCCGATTTCGGTAGCTGTAAATAATAATAATCTATTTACATTTAACTTATTATGGCCGCCCATACTACCCTATAAATTATTGTTTGGCTGGCAGCCCTCATTAAAGGCAAAATACTAAAAAGAAATTTAATGAAAACAGGCGTTTTGATATACGAGGACAATACGGACTTATGCGAAGCGCTTGTGCAACTCCTTAACACTTCTGATAATTATACCTGTGCCGGGGCTTTCCAAAATTGCACAAATGTTATAAACAATCTTCAAACTTTAAAGCCGCAGGTTATTTTGATGGATATTGACATGCCGGGAAGAAATGGGATTGAAGCAGTTCAACTTATCCGGCAGGTTGATACAGAGGTGAAGATAATTATGCTTACCGTTTTTGACGATAATAAAAATGTAATTGCTGCTATTTGCGCCGGTGCTTCAGGATATTTACTTAAGAAACATTGCTTTGAAAAACTATTCGGCGCTATTACAGAATCGTTAGAAGGTGGAGCTCCGTTAAGCGCTAATATTGCACGAATGTTGGTAGAGCACTTGGCTCAAAATAGTTCAGGCACGATTGAAAAATATGATCTTACCGTACGGGAAAAAGAAATACTGAACTACCTGGTAAAGGGATTTAGTTACAAAATGATAGCAGGATCACTTAATATCAGTTTTGAAACTGTAAAAAGCCACATCCGAAATATTTATGAGAAGCTTCATGTGCATAACCAATCAGAAGCCGTTGCAAAGGCTATAAAAAACAGGGTGGTTTAAATTTGAACCGCTTTAGCCCCCATTATCTAAGGGCGGTAATTTCCGTTGTCAAACCAACAACCTGTACTTTTATTATACCAAAATTAGGTGCGTACCACTCGGTGGTTTCTGCAGTAAACGGGGCCATCTTATAACCTTTTAGCGTAGTGGTACTTTTATTAACTATTTTGAAACAATTCCAGGTTCCGGCGGGCGTGGTCACATTTTCTTTTGCAACAACCGTCCTTTCAATTTGAGTGGTGCCCACGGTTGCTACGCTCCCAATTTTTTCATCCATTTGTGAAGTAACACTCTTTAAATGGTCACCAACCTTCATCCCGGCAGGATATTCCATAGGGGTGGAACTGAATTTAATATTAGCTTGCTGTGGGCCATTGCCCCCCATGTCCATTATAAATGCACCACCATTACATTTGTAAGAAATAGTTCTTTTCTCGTCGGGTTTTCCTTTTTTATCGAGATATTCCGTATTAACAGTTGCGGTAGTTACCCCGTTTGTTGTGGTTACGTCAACCACTGTCGAAACCACTTTTCGTAAAACGACACCCTTCTCATTGTAACAGGTGGATTCAATAACCTTGTTTTTTTTCATATACATATACTGAGAACAATCCTGTGCCAGCAGCTTTGACGTTATCAAAAGTAAGACGATGATGAATGTAAATTTTTTCATGGGTTTTTGTTTATATAACAAATCTATTACTAACTGCAATAAGCGTCAATACCGCAAACGGGGGATATCCTTTCTGTTGAACAGCAAACCGCGATATCAATCTCATTAAATAAGCAATGGATTTATTTAAGCGCGGTTAGTTCCATCACAAAGGTTTTTCCCTGCATTTTCACCATGCCAAAACCTGGGGCATACCATACGGTGCTTTCAGAGGTATTTGAAGGCATTTTTGGCCCCAATTTACCCAGTTTGGCTCTAAGCTTATCCATAGCGCTCATCGCGCTGTTAATAGTATCGGCGTGGGCGCCTTTGAATGTTGTTGAGGATGTAGTTTTATAGGTTATTTTATAGCAATCCCAGCTTCCGGCAGTTGTGGTAACATTTTCTTTCCCCACGATCTCCCTGTCAGTAATTTGAACCGTGGTGACACCCGTCATTCCATTACTCATATCTATTTCCATTTGTGTGGTGGCATCTTTTAAATGATCGCCAATATGCATCCCTGATGGGTATTCCATATAGCCCTGGTTTATTACTTTAAAAGTTACTTTGGTATTTTGCTGTGATTGTTGCTGAGCCTGCTGCTGGGTGTTAACGCTCATATCCATCATCATTACCCCGCCATCGCACTTATAAACCGCCGTTGATGAATTGACCAATTTCCCATTTTTATCATACGCATCCGCGGCAATGTTTGCAGTAGTTACCCCGTTTGCCGTGTTCACATCAGTAACCTTTATAACCGATTTAAAGGTGACCTCTTTTTTATTATTGAAGGCCGTCATCTCGATGGTTTTGTTTTTTTGCAAGTACACGTACTGCGAACAGTCTTGCGCTAACAGGCTGGTTGTTAGTAAAAAACAGGCGAAAAGGAGTGCGAGGTTTTTCATGGGTTTTAGTTTTATATAACAAAACTATTACATAAGCCAATCGGTGTCAATCCCCCAATCGGGTGATTGACATTCCCATTCAGACGGGAAAAATTGGTTTCATTATAAAGATACATAGTTTACAATTAATACAACTTGCTTAGCATTTCACATATACTATTTGATTTAAAATTAATCAACAGACCTCCTTAATGATTTAATGCAGTCCATTTAAAACCCCCCGATTTGGTGATTGACCCACTGCTCTATCCACAGTAATTTTAATTACATCAATTTAAAGGAAAAACAACATGAACCTTGCTGCCCATCGCTGGATGGCGGATGGAGTTCATGATAGTTTATTAAACTTAAAAGAAACACTTATCAAAATGAAAAACATGAAACCCAACCCCAAACACGATTGCTTTTATACCAGCCATCGCTCCAAATTCTATTATGTACTGCTATCGTTGTTGGTCTGTGCCTTTTGTGCAAATGCCCAGGTAAAAAAATCCACGGCACCGCCTGCTAAAACAACAACACCGGCTGTTACAACAGTACCTGCATCAACCCAGACAACTGTACCCGCTGCTACAAAAAAAATCGTCGAGAAAACAACGCCAGTGCTAGATGGAAATGTACAGCACCTTGCGGTAAAGGCCCTTGGGTTGGGCGATCCTGCTTATGCAGGTACAAGTAAACATGCCAAAAGAAAGACATCTCATGATAAAGGATTTGACGATACTGCACAAATGCGCATGAACGGGATTACAATTAAACTTGTGAAGAACCCCAGATTTGGTGGCAATGCTCCGCCCGCCTATAAGTTACATACAAAAAAAGGAAGTGAACACAAAGAAAAGAGCACCGACAAAACCGGGGCAGAATGGGATTGTGCATCTTCAACAGTTTCGCTTACGGCCAACAGCCCCAATTTTTTAAGCGCTGATGCAGCTTCAATGGCAGGCCTCATTTATCCAGGGGCATTTTATCGGTTCAATGATTTTTTTAGTGGCAACCCCAAACCTTTTATAGGAGCGCAGCATGTGTTAGGGTTAATAATAGATAATCCTAACTTAAAACCCAACGATAACCCGTTTATAAATATTTCAAAACCTAACTATGAAAAAGTATATGCGGCTGTTGGTAAACTTCAAAATGAATTAAAGGGGCCGGCGGGCACTTTTAGCTTTAATTCAACCAGTTATGAAACAAGCGATGCTACGGCTGCAGCTCTCCAGATCAGCGGAGGGGGCAGCTACGCAGGCGTTACAGTAAGCGCGTCTTATGCCACCTCCAGCGAGTCGAATACGGTAAATGTAACTATTGATGCCACTAAAATATTGTACACCATCCGTGTTGTACCGCCCGATAGCGGCTATTTTATTGACCCCAATGTTGAAAACACAAAAAACCTGATGGTAATGGGCCGCGTAAGTTATGGTGTACGTGTTTTAGCGAATTTTACCTATACCATGAATTCTTCAAAGGACGCTGAAACTTTCAAGGCAAGCTACAGCGGTTTTGGTACAAGTGCAAATGTTGATCTGAACGCACTATCTTCTGATAAAAATGTTTCAAGCACCATAAATTGTTATGTCGTTGGCGGCTCAGGCAAAACTACGCTACAGTTTAACCGGAAAGATCTTGAAAAAGAGATCCAAAATGTATTCAAAAATGTTACCTGGCAAACCGCCCAACCAATTTCTTACTCTTTTTATGACATGGCTGATGATGTGCTCGGGTCATACAGCAATACTGACGACTTTCACGAACGTAACTGCGTGCCCAATGATAATGCTGCCAAACTTGAAAGTGCTTTTATATCTTACACAACCAGTGCGTTACCCGGAGAAGATAAGGATTTTGATACACATTACCATGTAACGGTATATCCTGGCAAGGCGAAGTCAAATAATGGCTATAATGGTTATGATAACGATCCACCCCAGACAGTAAATAATGGCGAAGCATTTCTTATGGCCTACAAAACAGGGCCGCTCAATATAGCGTTCAACGGAGGTAATGACCATCCAGACCCGCTTACTCTTAATACGTTTTTATCAAGCTTTCTTCCGCCCGGCAAATTAACAATGGACTATTTTGTTAAAAATGGAGGATTGATTCATTTTCATATTTATCCCAATGGGAATGATACCTGGGGTATATCAAAAGTTGTTCTGAGACTTAATTTCGCCGGTGGGTTAACACAAACTGTTACATGGGGCGGTACTGGCGGGGATGTTCTTCTTATGTCCCAGAATAGTTCAGAGGGCACCCTTTATTTTGATGGTACATTTAAACCAGTACTATAAAAAATGTTTAATCCCTTATTATTATTCACACCATTTATTCAGAGAAGCTGTCTTACATAGATAAGGCAGCTTCTCTGAATATTTTCAATAGATGGTGCATTTAAGCAATTTAGCATTTACTAAAATGAAAACCATGCCTCGCTACTTTTTATATTTAACTTTTATTTTGATCCTGTTGGTTACTAAGGGTTATGCACAAGCCAATAACCAGCCGGTTACTGCTGCTACCACGCCACCAGCCACATCAGCCGTTATAACATCTAATAATCCGAATAATTTAACCCGGCCAAGTGATGCCCTGGGCCTTACTGAAGTAGATGCGTATGTTACCAACTGTTATAATGTTTACGATCAGACAAACCAGGCATCAGCACAGCTCAATGCCATTGAACAACAGGTTATTGTTACTAAAAAAATAAATATGGACAATAACGGGATAGAGAAACAGTTAACAGCTTTCAATGTTCAGTTAAATACACTAAACACTAATGGGCAGGCCCTGGTAGCGTCCAGCTCTGATATGACCGCAAATGTTTCCAGAGATCTTAAAGACCACCCCTTCAAGATCCCGTCAGCACTTATCAGGGTTAGGAATTCAACAAAAGCGGTAAAGCTATCGCTGAAAAATATACACACCATGCTAACTGTTACTATGGTAAATATCAACCACAGGCTACATCCACTAAGCGCCGCAGACAGTGCTAAAAGCAAATCAGATTCTTCTGCCCGCGGGGTTGCCAATACAGGTAAAACAATGAAAACTGCTATCAGTATTACAGGGATAGGCTTTTCAAGCTTTAACTCTCTTTCTACTGAATTAAATAATATATCCAGTATAAAAAGTATCAATAAAAAATTTAAATCGTCAGGAACATCAACAATTGATGTTGTTCATTATGGCACTACTGATGATCTTTTAAATACAGTGCTTTCCAACTGCAAGGACATGGTTTCGGAAAAAAACGTCGGGAGCTCCGAGAGTGGGAAAATCAGTTTGGCATTTTAACCTATTGGCAATATTAAGATTAACCAAAACACCCGGATCTGTGCCTACCCCTTTCAGTTGCTACTGCCAATGTGACCCCTTATCATAATAACAATATAGTTTTAATAAGATAATTGATCTTGATCTATAAATGAATACATCTTAGAATAAGGATCCTTCATTATCGTATCTTAAAATAGATTCTTCCGTGATTTTTCATTATCAAACCCTCTGATCTTCTATGCTTTTCTTCGCCTGCTCGCTATTAACATTTTGTTAAGTAAAAACCGTAGGATTTAATGTAATGACAAAAAGCGTATTCTAAATAAGTATATAAGTTATTGAATATTGCCCCATAAGAATTTAAGATTTGAACCCTTAAATTCTCACTAATCGTTTGAGGTCTGTTAAAAAACGGTTCGAACATACTCCCCTACGGGCTACTAAGCCGCTTTACGAAAGTAGATAGGCTTTTTTATGTGTAGTTTGCGACGAGGTAATTACAGTAATCAATTGCGATAAAAGCGATAAGAACTATTAGACATTGATCTCGGTATTTGGGCCGATTTTCCTGAACTTAATAGGAATAAAAAACACTACTCGAAGCGGTAATATTTTGTCGCGATCCGCCCCTCAGATTGTCGTTTTCACACAGCGTAAAATCCCGAAATGTCTTCGATCTTTGTATTGTCGATAAAATCAAAATAATTTAAATAACGTTTTATGAAAGGAGTATTTAAAGGGTCTAATGTTCTCAAACCGGTATTAATAATTGCCATGCTTTTTTTTACAGTATTTCAGTCTAAGGGGCAACAGAGTAAACCTGCCGCCAGCGGCTACGCACCTGTTAATGGCATTAAAGTTTATTACGAAGTATATGGCGAGGGTAAGCCGCTCGTTTTAATACATGGTGCTTTTTATACCATTCAGATGAACTGGGCACAATTAATACCTGAATTGTCAAAAACAAGAAAAGTAATTGCCATTGAATTGCAGGGACATGGACACACACCGTTTTCAGACAGGAAATTAGACTTGGCTACCCTGGCAAGCGATGTGGAAGGAGTAATGAATTACTTAAAAGTTGACAGTGCCGATGTTGCAGGATATAGCATGGGGGGCTCCGTGGCTTACAAGTTGGCAATACAAAGCCCTAAACGGGTAAGAAAATTAGTGATCATTTCTTCTACTTATAAAAGTACCGGTTGGCGACCCGAAGTGACCAATGCGTTTAAAGCTTTTAAGCCTGAATTTTTTAATAATACTCCTTTTGAAACAGCATATGATGCAGTAGCGCCTGACAAAACAAAATGGCCAAATTTCCTGGAACAGATGATTGCTTTTGTCGGGGTACCATTCGACATGGGTGAAACCAATGTTGCGAAGCTTACTATGCCTGTATTACTGATCTCGGGTGACAATGATGGCCTGGATAAAATTGAGTTGATAAAAACGTATCAACTACTGGGAGGGGCCGTATGTGCTGATTTTGGAGCAATGCCAAAATCGCAATTGGCCATTGTCCCTTCGCAGGGGCATGTCAGCCTAATGATGCAGACGAAAACAATATTAGGTTATCTGGATGGCTTTTTAAAATAAACATAATCGTTATTTGGTATTAAAAAGATGCTTCCAATTCAAAACCGAACACCCGATGTTCGGTTTTGTTACGGCAAACATTTTAATCAAAATACTTTTCACAAGATCAGTTATAGCCCGGCCGGGGGTCCTCATTTCCACCCGCCGCCCAGCGACCGATAAAGGTCTGCAACAGCACTTAACTCGTCCCTTTTGATGGATGCCAGTTCCAACTCGCCTTGCAGCACATTGCTTTGCGCAGTTATTACTTCCAGGTAGTTGGCCATACCATTTTTAAACAGCAGGTTGGCATTGGAAGTTGCCTTTTGCAAAGTATTTACGCGGCCGGTAGCTATAGTTTGCTGTTCTTTCAGCTTTTCAATTTTAACCAGGTTGTCAGATACTTCACCCACGGCATTTAATACCGACTGCCTGAACTGAAGCACCGCTTTTTCGCGGTTAACTTTTGCTACTTCATATTTTGTTTTCAACTCCTTGTGGTCAAGCAAGGGTTGTATCACACTCCCCGCAACCACGCCAAATAACGATGCGGGAATATTAAACCAATTGCTTGCCTTAAATGAATTTACGCCACCTTCGGCAGTTATTCTTAAAGCAGGGTACATCTCGGCCTTATTAAACCCAACACTGGCATTAGAGGCTATCAGTGCCAGTTCCTGCTCTTTTACATCCGGTCGGCGGCTTACCAGGTTGGATGGTACACCGGCTGATATATCAGCCGGAACAGTTATTTGGTCAAGATTTGCATTACGCTCTATTTTTCCAGGTAATTCACCGGTAAGTATACGAAGGGCATTTTCCTGTAAGGTGATATTTTGCTCAAACTGCGGAACCAATTGAACTGCTGCCTGCTTCTGTGCATCAGCTTGCTGTACAGCTAATAAGGTTACCTGCCCGGCATCGTATTGCAGCTTGATAATGCGCAGTGTGCTGTCATTCAGCTTAACGTTCTTTTGGGCGATATCCAGTTGAGCATCCAGCATCAACAAGTTATAATACCCTTGTGACACACTTGAGACGATATTAGTTTGTATGGCCCTTTTTGCTTCAACAGTTTGCAGGTAAGCCGCCAACGCTGCTTTACTCTGGTTGCGTATTTTACCCCAGATGTCAGCCTCCCATGAAACGGTTACATTGGCCGAATAATCTTCGATATGCTTGGTTTTAATACCCGCCTGGGACAGACTCAAACCATCCAGGCTATTATCCGATGGCCTGGTGGTGTTGGCCGTTACATTCAAATCGGCTTGCGGCACATAATTCCATTTTACCTGGTTAAATAATAATTGCGACGCTTCAATATTTTTGAGGGCAATCTGCATATCGTAATTCTTTACGATGGCGCTGTCTATTAGCTTTTGCAGCTCAGGGTCGGTAAAGAAATTTTTCCATTCCATGTCTGCTATATTGATGGTATCACTTACGTTTGCCGTATTTCTGAAATTATCAGGTAATGCGGGTTTGGGTGTTTCGACATTTTTCGAAACGTTACAGGCGCTTAGTATTACCAGTATAAAAGCCCACCTGCTGAAATATTTTTTCATTGTAGTAATTTGTTTTTCATTTGTAATGAAGCTATCATGGGCATATTTATATTTTTAAATGCTGCCCATGATGGTTTCATTGTTGTAATCAATTTAAATTAAACTGTTTCTTCTTCTTCTATTGATGGCACGGCTGTACCGTTTAACCTGTTGTATTCATCTATGGCTCCGTCATTCAAAACAGCAACCGGTATACCTGTAACTCTTTCCTGCAAATTCTGGAATATCACAAATAATACAGGAATAATGAACAAGCCAAGCAATACACCTGAAACCATCCCTCCGGCAGCAGCAATACTGATAGAGTGGTTACCCTGTGCTGACGGGCCGGTTGCAATACTCATCGGGAACAACCCGAAAAAAAAGGCCAGGGAAGTCATGATGATAGGACGTATCCTGAGTTTCGCTGCTTCAATGGCCGCTGCGACCAATGACAATCCTGCCCTGCGGCGCTGAACTGCAAACTCTACGATCAGGATGGCGTTTTTGGCCAACAAACCGATAAGCATGATCAGCGCTACCTGTACGTAGATATTGTTTTCGATACCGTTAAGGCCGATGGCTATAAACACCCCCAGTACACCTGTTGGTATTGATAATATAACAGCAAATGGCAGGATGTAACTTTCATATTGTGCCGATAAAAGAAAATAAACAAATATCAGACACAACAGGAATACCACAGCCGACTGACCGCTTGATGAAATTTCCTCGCGGGTTTGTCCGGTAAACTCATAAGAGAAACCAAATGGCAACTGCTCTTTTGCTGTTTCACGTATAGCTTCGATAGCTTCACCTGAGCTGAAACCCGGTTTTGGAATAGCATTGATCTCAATAGAGTTGAACAGGTTATAGCGTGATGCTGTTTCTGAACCATAAACACGGGTCAGTTTTACCATTGAGCTAATAGGAACCATTTGTCCAGTCCTGTTTCTCACAAATACACGGTCAATAGCTGAAGGGTCAGCACGATCGGCTATATCAGCCTGGACGATCACCCTGTAATATTTACCAAAACGGTTAAAGTCTGAGGCTTGTGCACTACCAAAATAAACCTGCATGGTTTGCAATATATCTTTTACGCTTACGCCCAATTGATTGGCTTTATCATCATCAACTTCCAATTGTAACTGTGGATAATCAGCTTTGAATGATGTAAATGCATACGCAACAGCAGGTTTCTTCATTAGCGCCATAATAAAGTTATTGGACACGCCGCTGAACTTATCCAGTTTACCTCCGGTTTTATCTTGCAGCACAAAATCCAATGCTTCCACGTTACTGAAACCCGGAACCGTAGGGAAGCTGAACACGAAGAAGCTACCACCCTTTACTCCGGCTAATTGTCCCCGTATCCCCTCCATAATCGCATTGATATCCTTTACCTTACCCCTGTCCTCCGGTTTTTTAAGCAGCACAAAGAACACTGCAGCCGATGGGCTGGTTGACTGCGTAAGCAGGTTAAAGCCAGGTAATGCCGTCACAAACCTTGATGCAGGATTCTTGCCTACCTCAGTTTCGGCCTGTTGCATTATTTGTGAAGTGCCATTTAGCGAGGTTCCTGATGGAGTATTCACCGCAATGGCAATAAAGCCCTGGTCCTCTGTAGGGATAAAACCTGTTTTGGTTGTCCTTACCATCCATACTACACCCAGCGTAACTAAAGCAAGGCCGCCCATGCTGATCCATTTATGACGGATCAGGAATTTCAGTCCGCCGGTATACTTGTTGGTTAGCGCAGTAAAGTTGTTATTGAACACGGTAAAGAAGCGTTCTTTAAAAGTATTTTTATTAGTCCCTTCTCTCCTGTCAGCATGCATATCCTTTAAAAACAAGGCAGCTAATGCAGGGCTAAGCGTTAACGCGTTGACAGCTGATATGATGATCGCTATCGCCATAGTAAAGGCAAACTGCCGGTAGAATAATCCTGTAGACCCGCTCATGAAGCCAACAGGAAGAAACACAGCCGCCATCACAAATGTAATAGAGATGATTGCCCCGGTAATTTCGTGCATTGCTTCAACAGTCGCTTCTTTTGGTGGTAAATGCTTATGCTCCATTTTGGCATGCACGGCTTCAACTACCACAATGGCGTCGTCAACAACAATACCTATCGCTAATACCAGTGCAAATAAGGTTAGCAGGTTGATGGAGAAACCAAATATCGACATCAGGAAGAACGTACCGATAATAGCCACCGGTACAGCTATCGCCGGAATCAGTGTTGACCTGAAATCCTGCAGGAAGATGAACACTACGATAAATACCAGTACAAACGCCTCTAACAATGTATGCTCCACCTGGGTAATGGATTCGTCCAGTGCAACCTTAGTGCTATAAAAGATGTTGTATTTGACACCATCCGGAAAATCTTTTGAGGCCTTTTCCATCAGTTTGTTAATAGCGATCTGCACCTCGTTGGCATTTGAGCCCGATAGCTGGATCACGCCAATAACAATGCCTTTTTTACCATTCAAACGGGTAAGACTGGTGTAAGAGTAAGCGCCCAGTTCAACTCTTGCCACATCTTTCAGGCGAAGCACAGAGCCATCTGGATTTGCACGAATGGCTATATTTTCATATTCCTCGGGCTTGGTTAACTTACCTTTATACTTAATAACGTACTCGTAAACTTCTTTGCTTCTTTCACCGAATTTACCTGGCGCAGCTTCCAAACTTTTATCCTGGATAGCGGCCATTACTTCGGTCGGTGTTATATTGTGTGCCTCAAGCTGTGAAGGGTTAAGCCAAATACGCATAGAGTAATCTTTTACACCACCAAATATGCTTGCAGAGCCTACACCGGGGATACGTTTGATCTCGGGTACAATATTGATCTGTGCATAGTTGGCCACAAAGGTCTGGTCGTATTTCTTTTCATCATCGGTATACATACCAATAGCCATAATGAAGCTATTCTGCTGTTTAGCTGTATTGATACCTTGTTGTACCACTTCGGCAGGCAACTGGCTGGTCGCCTGTGATACACGGTTTTGTACGTTTACTGCAGCCTGATCGGCATTTGTGCCTAATTTAAAGAATACGTTTATCGCAAGCGTGCCATCATTACTGGCCGTCGAGGTCATATAGGTCATATTCTCAACGCCATTGATAGCCTCTTCAATGGATGGCGCTACCGAACGCAGTACCGTTTCAGCATTGGCTCCCGGATAAACAGCTGTTACCAGCACTGACGGAGGCGCAATGTCCGGGAATTGTTGCAAAGGCAGCCTGGTTAATCCGAGCACACCCAGTATCACCAGTAGTATGGAGATCACGGTAGCAAGTACCGGTCTTTCTATGAATTTTTTTAACATAACATTAATGTTTGAGTGAATGTATTAGTTAGCAGCAAGCTTATTGGCTGCTTTTTCCGGGTGTATCACCGTACCTTCCTGTAAGTGGTCAAATCCTGACAGAACGATCTGGTCGCCGGCTTTGATACCCTCTTTCACCAGGTAGTTATCGCCGCTTTTACCTACAATAGTGATAACCTGCTTTTTAACTTTATTACTATCAGCCACAGCAAAAACAAATACTTTGTCCTGCAATTCAATGGTAGCTGCTTGCGGTACAATAAGCACATTCTTGTGCTGCAAACTCAGGCGTATTTTACCTGTATTACCTGAACGTAACAGCCCTTGCGGATTAGCAAAGCTTGCCCTTAGCGTGATAGCACCGGTGGTTTTATCGAACTGGCCGTCTATCATATCAATTTTACCTTGTTTGGTGTACTCGCTATTATCAGCCAGCAATAATGATACTGACGGCAGTTGTTTCAGCTTGTCATTTAAGGTTTCCCCGGGATATTGCTCTTTAAAGTTTACAAAGTCCTTTTCGCTTAGCGAGAAATAAACATGCACATCGTGCACATCCGATAGCTGGGTAAGCGACTCAGGATCAGTTGGTCCTACCAGGCTACCCTGCTTTTTCAACAACCTGCCGATATACCCGTTTACCGGGGCCTTAATTAAAGTATAACCCAAGTTGATCTGAGCTGTTGAAACATTTGCTTTTGCCTGCTCGATATTTGCTTTTGCAATGTCATAGGCTGCTTTTGCAGTTTTTAACTGGTAATCAGAAACCACCTTGTTTTGAACCAGCGGTGTTAGCTTGTCAATTTCGAGTTGTGCATTTGCAGCTGCACCTTCGGCGGCGTGCTGGCTGGCGATAGCATTGTTTAAAGCTGCGCGATAAGGCTGATCATTAATTTTAAATAAAGGCCGACCGGCGTTTACAAAGGAGCCTTCATCAACAAATACCCTGTCAAGGGTACCACTCACTTGCGGACGAACTTCAACATTAACTGTGCCTTCTACTGATGCAGGGTATTCCTGGTAAGTAGTGTCATTACCTGTAACTATGGTTGCGACAGGTAACGATGGTGGCGGCGGTGCTACAGCTGTTTGCGGTTTTGGCGAGCAACTGTATAGTGAAAGCGCAATTAGCGCCAGATAGATAGTTTTCATAATGATTATTGAATTATTGATTGATGATTCTATTGTTTTATTTTTCTATGTTAATGCCCCAATGACGATCAGGAGCGCCACAATTGGACATTATTTGCTACAATGTGGACTTATGTGAAGTTAACGTTGTTAAATTATTTAACAATTGTAAATACTTCTGAATAGATTTTGATAGCTTTTTTCATGGCATTATATATTTATTAGATTAATTTATTTTGGAATTGTCCCTCAGAACAACTTTCACGGGTCAAATTTCATATTTGTAACCATAGGCTAAAACCCGGTTCTTGCTGTTCAGGTGCTCTTAACTTTAACTTAACATTGTTAAATAATTTAACAGTACTTTATTAGGGTCAAAAAAATTACGCTTTTATCGACCTGATGATACCGCTTATCGCAGTCTTTAGTACTTCATGAGTAATCTCGTCCGAGGTGCGGCGCCGAACCATGTTGATCGAGATCAATCCGTGTATTACCGACCAGAATGTGTAATATTTAACACTCACCTCGTCCTCGGTTGGTTTGTACGGCGTCATCAGATCTTCGATTACCTCGGTGACCATTGTCCATGGAACTTCTGCTTCGGGCATTATCTCGCACAGTTCACAACAGTTTACGTCTACACCAAACATTACCTGGTATAATTCCTTTTCGGCGAAAGCAAAGTTCCAGTATGCCAGCCACATGGCTTCCAATTGTTTTGCCGGTAAGCGGTGTTTTTCTTTTGCAGCCTTCATATCCCTGGCCAGGATCAAAAACCCCTTGCGGGTAAGCTCCATTAGTATTGCATCCTTATTGGAGAAATACTCATATATAATAGGAGCAGTGTATTCAATAGCATCCGCAATTTTACGCATGCTTAATGCCGGCCATCCCTCTTCTTTAGCGATCTGTAGTGAAGCATCCAGGATGTTTATCCTGGTTTCTTCCTTTAATCGTTGTATCCTGTCTTTACTTGCCATTTTGTAGTTACGATATTAAATAATTTAACACCGTTAGGCAAATATACAGTGATAAATATTAAAGTGTGTTCATCTGATTGTCAGATTTTGTGGGGGAGATGTCAATGTCTGGTACTTTCAGCCCCTGAAATGTATAAGAGATCAGTTGAAACGTATAAATCAGGCAGCGCTCTTAACCGGATCTTTGCTTTAGAAATTAAAAATATAAAGCAATGAAAAAGACAGTATTAATCACAGGTGCTTCGGCCGGGTTTGGAAAAGCGGCCGCTAAACTATTTCATACAAATAACTGGAATGTGATCGCTACCATGCGTTCACCTGAAAAAGAAATTGAGCTATCTACACTTAGCAATGTTTTTATTAGCAAATTGGATGTAACCGATAAACTGAGCATACAAAACGCGGTGAAAGCGGGTATTGAGAAATTTGGCAAAATTGATGTATTGGTGAACAATGCAGGCTACGGCGCATTGGGTGCATTGGAAGCCGCTACCGAAGAACAAGTTAAACAACAGTTCGATGTGAATTTGTTTGGGTTGATAGAAGTGACAAAAGCGGTATTGCCAGGTATGCGGCAACAAAGATCAGGTACCATCATCAATGTTTCGTCGGTAGGTGGAAGGATCACCTTCCCGTTCTCCTCTCTTTATCATGCCACCAAATTTGCGGTTGAAGGGCTGACGGAATCGATGCAATACGAATTAAATCCGCTTGGCATCCGCTTAAAAATAGTTGAACCGGGGGGCTATAAGACCGAGTTCGCGGGACGTTCAATGGATCTTTTCGGCAGTGATGGTCTGGACGATTATCAACCTGCATTTGATAAATTTATCTCCCTACTGGACCACTGGCCTATGTCTGAAAATATTGGCGAAGTGGCCGATGCTATTTATAAAGCCGCTACTGATGGCACTGAAAACTTGCGCTACCCTGTTGGGCACGATGCCGTGCAATTAATAGAAGCCAGAAAGCAAATGAATGATGCTGACTTTAAAAAAATGATGGCTGCCCAAACGGGCATGTAAAAAAATGCGGCTGTCCAAAGTCAGGGCAGCCGCATTTTTTATGGTAACTTTATAACACAGTAAAAATATGCCCGACAAATACATTGATCTTCAATCTATCAGCGACCTGCACAAGCTGGTAAAATATGCGCCTCCAAAACACCCCCTGGTAAGCGTGATAGACCATGCCGACTTTTACGCAAAGCGCCCTAAGGAGGATGCTTTTTACCGCTTTGGCTTTTATACCATTTCCTGCAAAAAATTCGAGGGCCTTTTAAAATATGGCAAAGGATACTACGATTTCAGTGAAGGTTCCTTGATATTCACCGCACCCGGACAAGTGATAGCGCCAGGCCCGGATGTTACTGTTGATGAAGGTTGGGCGTTGTTTATTCATCCCGACCTGATACATGGTACCGATTTGGGCAAGAAGATACATCAATACTCCTTTTTTAATTATGAGGCCAACGAGGCCCTGCATATTTCGGAAGAGGAGAAACTGATCATTAAAGATTGTGTAGCAAAGATTGAAAGGGAGTATTCGCAAAATATAGACAAGCACTCGCAGGGCCTCATCGTAAGCAATATCGAACTCTTGCTAAATTACTGCAACCGTTTTTACGACCGGCAATTTTATACCAGGGCAAAAGTTAACTCAGATGTAGTGCAGCAATTTGAAAAATTATTAAAAGATTATTTTTCTCAAAGCACCCTGATTGAAATGGGGCTGCCAAATGTTAAATATTTTGCTTCCCGGCTCAACCTGTCGCCTAATTACTTATCCGACCTTTTAAACAAATTTACGGGCAAAACCACTCAGGAACATATCCACCTGGAACTAATAGATAAAGCTAAATCATTGTTGTGGGGAACGAATGATTCTATCAGCGAGATCGCATACGGGCTTGGGTTTGAACACCCCTCGCACTTTACAAAGATATTCAAATCAAAGACCGGGAAGTCGCCAAGCGAATATAGGCATCTGAATTAAATGGCAAAGTAATTCTTTGGTTGAATACCTTGTAAAAGAATCCTATTGAAACAGGTTGATTGTTTGCCTTTTCGGATTAACAATTTGACTTACCGTTGCAATGAGCAACTCGGAGAGTCAAGACATTTTTGCTTAAAATAGCATTGATAACCGACGGGCTACGGTCGAAGTCGGCTTCCCCTTCGGGATACAAAGCCTTCAGTTTTCGCTGAAGGCTTTGTATTTTATGTCGCGTTGTATAGATATAATCTACAAGCATAATAGGATCAATAAATAGTTTCTCAATCTTATAAACTACTAAAAACAGCCAGCTTGTAAACAGGAGCATCTTTGGGTGTTGCAGCATCCAGCCAGCTTTGCAAGGCGACCTGGGCGGTACAGGGGCCATAAGTAACGATCTTAATTTTTCTAAGCTGGGATTCTTTCCTCAAGAGCTCTAAAACCTCTTGCAGTATCTCGCCCCTGAAGGGCGTAAACATAAAAAATACAGTCCCTTCGGAATAGTCTGCTTTCCGTGCATCAGCATTTATATAGGTCACATTGGATAAATTGAGGGCAGCAGCGCAATTCCTTGCATAATCGCAAAAAGTTGGCTCAAACTCTATGCCTTTTGCTGTGATGCCGGTGAGAAGATTTACCAATATGGCTACCTGGCCCAAGCCTGAACCTAAATCAAAAAAAACGTCCTCTTTGGTGAAATGAGCTTTCTCAACCAATTCGAAAACGATCCTGGCCGGTGTTTTTTGATAGTATACCATTTCGGGTTCCAGGTCTTTAGTCTGCTCCGGCATAGTCGGAAGCGATGATAAGCAATTGACAAGGATATCCAGGTTATCATAACCTGGTTCTTCCTGGTGTTCGGTATCGTCTAAATTAAGCTCCACGTATTGATTGATCAGGTTTTTGAATCCTGTACCTGTATATCCCCCTGTCCGGATGGTTGCCCTCAATTTTTGGAACAGGTTAATATCAATTGCTTCCAGTTTGGCCTTTACTTTTTCAGCACGTGATCTGAGCAAAAGCAGTTGGGCGGATTCAGTTGTTTTCAGCAGGAGTTCATCGATCTGATCTATAACCTGGAAACCGATGAAGTCGATAGCCTCCATACGCTGATCAAAGTTTTTCTCTTCATAAAGTGAAGAGTCCTTCTCTATTTCTTCGATATCTGATCGTATTTCAGCAGTGGTCATCCTGATTATAAATTTGCGCCCCAAATTAGCAATTTAGGAGCATACCTATTCAGTTACCTGCCCAGGTTGATTGGGGTTTGTAAACGACGGATTACAATCATCCGCCGCTCCAAGTTAATATTTCAAAGAACAATTCGGATCAGTTATCGCAACTGATCCATTATATGATAGAATGCCCATGCAGTTAACTGTGTAGGCATGAATTAGTTTTGGATAGCGTTTAGACTCACCCGGTCTTTGCTTCGCTCGACCACCCTCTCTACGGCAAGCCGTAAAGAGGGATTTTAGTTTTAAATACTTTTTCTTACCGCTCTTTCCGCGCAGCGAAGAGAGGGTCGACAAGCGTAGCGTAGTCGGGGTGAGTAAACGGTATATACAAATTTACGAAACCGTGTTGAACAATGTACTGACACTGTTTTGTCAGTACATCAATAGAGTTCTTCAGGCTAAAAATGGACAAAATGAAAAAGCCTGCCCCGATGCATCGGGGCAGACTTCCCTATTATTATTAGCTCAACAAAAGATGCTGATCTATTTTACCACTTAAATGAGATAAAAACTATCCGTGCATAATCATCCGTTTCGTAAAATATGCCGATGTCTTTTTTATCCACCAAAACCAGGTCTGAGTAGGCGGTGTAACCGTCTTTATACACTGCGGGGTCTTGCTTGGCCACTAAATAATTTTCTTTCCAGCTCTTTCCTTCATCATAGCTGATGCGCAGGGTTAGGTTATTCCGTTGCACCGTATCGGCGTCATTACATACAGCCAGTATGTTTTTACCATGGTACTTACCAATGTTCAAAATGCTGCCCTGGCAAATCGGGTCGGGGAGGTGGGGGTCGAAATAAACGGTATCCCATTTCTGCCCCCCGTTATGGCTTACCGCGATTATCCTTTGTTTGATATTGCCTAACTGATTGCGGATATTCAGCATCAGGCTGTTATTTGATAGTTCAGCAGCCATCACCTCGTTGCCGCCGGGCATATTTACATCATCACTTATCTTAAATGTTTTGCCATGATCGTCTGTATAGTATCCAAAAGCCCTGCCATCCGCATAATGCGCTTTAATTGCCCCTGCCGTGTGATTGGCTGCAACATAAATGCGCCCTTTATATTTCCCCTCAGCAAATTGCATTGCGTGGCCAGGCGTATTGGCATAACTGCGCCAGTCTTCGCTAAAGTTGTAAGCGGGGTTATATTGTGGCTGTTTAGGTTTGTGCACCTGCAAAGTAATATTAACCGGGGCCGACCATGTTAACCCATTATCAACCGAGGTTTTGTACCATACCTCGCGCACGCCCAAACCTTGCCTTACCCTTGATTCGGACGCATTACCGGTGTTATAAAAAAGAAATATCCTGCCTTTTGGATACAGGGGATCTGTCATATCCACTACCGGCGCTACATTGCCCGTTTGCATGGAGCCGTTTGAAGCCACTATTTGTATTGCCCCCCACGATTTGCCTTTATCGCTGCTTCGTTTCAGCACTATTTGTATGTTACCAAAATCATTGATGCCATTTACGCGCCCTTCGCAAAATGCAAGCAGATCGCCGTTGGGGGCCTTAATAATACCCGGTATGCGGAAAGTTTTATAACCCTCCGTCCCCGACACAAAAACTGGGACATCCTTTTGCTGGGCGTTTGCCACCGCAAAACCCAAAACATTCATTAAAACATAAATAATCAGCTTTCTCATTTCTATTTTATACTTTTTAATAATTGCATACAATACCATTCCTGGCGAGGCAGGTGAAATGGCCCCTTAAATAAATTCCCCTTGGCAGGTTGAGCGATGGTCCCATACCGGTGCAGATAGCCAAACCATTCTCCGTTTTTCCCGTCATGGAAGTTTGAATAAGCATATTCATGCACCATTTGATGCCATTCGGCGTATTTTTCGTCACCGGTAATGGTATAGGCCAATAGGGTAGCGATGATCGCCTCGTTATGTGGCCACCAGAATTTCATATCCTGCCAGTATTCCTGCACTGGCTTATCATAAACATCACGGTAATATAAAATGCCCCCATATTCCTTATCCCATCCGCGGGCCCACATATAATCCAACATACGGCAACCAAGTGTGATCAGGTGCCGGTCGTTATTACGGTATTTTGCTTCATGCAATATAAACCAGGCGCCTTCCATCGCATGACCGGGATTCAATGTGCGGCCGTCGATATGGTCTATAATACTGCCATCCGGGGCTACTTGCTCCATCACGCATTTGATATCATCCTTTACAAAATCGTGCTCTATTTCGTTGATCCATTTACTGATCCATCCATCACAACGCGTATCGCCTATGGTTTCTCTTAATTGCTGCGCGGTGTTGATCATGATCATCGGCACACCAATGCCTTTGGATGGCCGGGTCGATGTAAATTTTGGCGGCAACAGGCCCGGTATGGTCGCATATTCAATACACCTGCCAAAGATCCTTCTTGCCTGTTCCGCAATTTGTTCGCTGCCGATCGCTTTTGCGTAAGCGGCTAAAGCGATCACCGCAAATGTTTCTGAAAAAAAATACCGGCGCTTACGGATAGGGCTGCCATCCCGTGCGACATGGAAAAACATTTGTCCATCGGTATCAAAACAATGGTTCATTAAAAATTCATAACCCAGTTTGGCACCATCCAGCCATTCCTGCTTTTTTTCAACGGTATTGTACAACGTTGCCAAAAGCCAGGTAGCCCGGCCCTGTATCCAAACGGCTTTATCATCGTCTAACAGCGAACCATCCCGGTCGCGCATTAGCAGGAAACCACCATACTCCGTATCGTACGACCGCGGGAACCAAAATGGTACCGTATCGTTCAATAACTGATCGTGGTAAAACTGCTCTAATCTTTCTATGTCTTGCTCTGTGTAACTCATCTTATTCCATAAATTTTTTATTACCCTGCAGGGTTAGTGTAAAGGTTGACGCCGGCAGCCCTGCATTATTTATCAAATTTGCACGTGTGTAAGGCTGCATGGCGTACCAAATCGCTTTCACTTTTTCGCCCTGCGGGGATTTCAGATATATATTGTTTTTGTAGATCGTGGCATCAGCCGATATCCGCTCGCCTTTCTCATTAATTAATTCAAAACCTGTTAGTGGCTTTTGATTTCCTATGGTTAATGGGCTATTGAAAGTGATCATGATAATCTTATTTTTTTGAACTGCGTATAATGGCACAGGACCATCAGCAGCTACTGGTTTTTTATAGGTGTAGTGCAAAGCCGATAACGCCAGCCTGTTTGCAACCACCCTTTTTTGTTTATAGTGCACATTCAAAGTATCGCCCATATCCATGCTGACGGCCATGTGTACATTGGGAACTTGCTTTTGCAGCTTGCTCTCCATCTCCCTAAAACCGGGCCAGGATGGGCGGCTGATACCGGATAGCTGCACAAAATAAAAAGGAAGATCGTACCCCCATTTTTGCCGCCAACTGGTTACCATCGTTTTAAAAAGTTGAGCGTATAATTCACTATTGTGCGCATTGCTTTCGCCCTGGTACCATAGTACCCCTTTTACCGGAAATGCGGTCAGATCAGCTATCCCGGCTTCATAATTATAACAAGGTTCATAAGGATGCCGTTGCTTTGCAGAGGCGGCATATTTTAAATTCACATCGGCCCTATCGCGGCACCATTGCATGATGAAGTCCGATTTTCGCCAGTTGTTCAGCATATCCACAAATATGGGGTCATGCTCCATCGTATATCTATCTATCCATGATTCGATGGGCGAGCCGCCAACTGCTACCTCAATGAGTCCGATGGGTACATGCTCTTCTGCATTTATTTTTTTGCCGAAGTAATAAGCTATCGCTGAAAAGTCGCGGGCCGAAAGCGCATTACTTTCTTTCCATGTACCTGAGAAATATTTTAAGCGGTTTACTCTATCCAACGTTGCGGTATCCCAGGCAATGGAATCGGTTTCTTTTAGCAGGTCACGCTTGTATAATCTTATCGTTGTATTATTCGCTGCTGTTTTTATTTCATTCTCTCCCTCAGCTTCGCTCCTGAGCGGGAACGCCATATTGGATTGCCCCGAGCACAGCCACACATCACCGATCAGTATATTTTTGAGGGTGATGGTAGAATCTTTATCCTTTATGGTCATACTAAAAGGACCGCCCGGCAGCATAGCTGGCAAGGTAACTTTCCACTGGCCGTATTCATCTGCTTTGGCGCTTAGCTTATACTGCCTGAAAGTTACTTCAACCACATCTCCCATATTGGCCGTTCCAAATACCGGCACAGGCATTTTACGCTGTAAAACCATATTATCGGCAAATACTTCCGGGAGCTTTAACCCGCCATAGTTTTTGCTGATGGCATGATAAATTGTTGTTGCCAGGATAGATGCGCCCTCCTTGTCAGGATGTATGTTATCAGCAAAAATATCGGGGCGGGCATAAAGTGGTTCGTGCAGGTCGATCAAACCGGTGTGATTTGCCTTTGCAATAACTGGGATCAGGTTTTGTATCTGCCAGTACCAATCCCTGGTACCCGATTTAAAGCGTGGGTGCCCGCTAAATATGGGCGTTAAACGGCAGATATATATTTTTATCGCTGGATTGGCTTTTTTAAAAGCATCGATTAACCAGGCATAATCCGCTTCAAAATCATCATGGTAATTTGGCCAGTCGCGCGGGTCTGTATCATTCAGGCCGAGATGAATAATGGCGATATCCGGCGCGAAAGTGATCGCGTCAGCAAATTCGGGTGTTTTGTAATAGGGGTTGTGGCCTTTTTTTAACAGAGTAGCGCCACTATGCCCGAAATTCCTGACATCATAATTTTTTCCTAATAGCACCTGCAGTTTAGTCGGATAACATTCCTGCTCCCTGTTTTCGAGGCCCAAACCGTAAGTAACAGAATTTCCTACACAAGCTACCTTTACCACCTTATCCTGCGCGTGCAGGCATAGGTTCATCAACAAAAAAATAAGCAATGCTGATAGGAAGGAAAATGGATACTTGTTATTCATGTGATCAAATAATTTATACCTCCGCAAAATCATTATCCTTTGGGCGCAGAAAATAGAGCTGCAGGATCAGGGCCAGTAAAACAATACCGGCCAGCATCGCGAAATCTTTACCCAGGTTGCCCGCATCGGATGATTTGCCCATCAAACTGGTAATCAATGCTCCTGCAAATACACCGGTCATATTCATCAGCCCGTAGGCAGTGGCCCTGTATTTGGATGAAACGAACTGGCAAAGGATAGGCATGTTATTGGCATCAAAAATGCCATACCCTATACCGAAACAAAGTGCCGCGCTAATAACCGCAAAAAGCGTGTGACCAAAGCCGACCAGCAATAATGATGGGATAGTCAATGCCATACCGATGGCGCTGGTATATACCCGCCCCATGATGTTTTTTTGCACCCATTTATCCGACAAAACACCGCCGATGATCACGCCCAGGAAAGATGAGGCTGCAATGGTGATGGTTGAAAGCGGCCCTGCCTGGGCCATTGGTATTTTAAGATCCTGGGCGAAAAGTGTGGGTAGCCAATTTTTGCAGGCCCAGCCCGGCAGGCTAACCACCGCAAAATAGAAAAGTATGACCCAGAAGGCGATATTGCTAAATAAAAGCGCCAGCCCTTTGAATAGTTTGGATGGCACTTTTATTTGCGGGTCATCAAATAATGTTGTTTCTGCAGATTTCTCTTTTTCCTTCAGGAATAAGATCAATACCAATGAATATAAAATACCAATTATGCCAAAAGACTGGAATGTGGTTTGCCAAGAAAATGCAGCGGCAACCGTTGCGCCAAAACCGCCTAATCCCTGGCCTACATAAAAACCTGTCATATGGATGCCTATAGCGAGCGACCTTGTTTTGGACGAATGCACATCGGCAATTAACGATAAACCTGCCGGGATATACAGCGCTTCGCTGATGCCCATGATAGCCCTTAACCAATAGATTTGATTAAAAGTTGTAGCAAAGCCCATTGCAAAGGTTACCCCCGACCAAACGAATAAGCTAAGTACGATGAGCCATTTACGATTGAATTTATCTGCAAAGATCCCCGAAACCGGGCTCATTAAACCGTATATCCAAAGGAAAATGGCCATTAAATACCCGAAATTGGTGGCAGTCCGCAACTCGGCTATGTCCATTTGCATGGCGGGCCTCATTACCGACAGCATTTGCCTGTCCATGTAATTCAGCAATGCCACCCCCCATAACAGGCCGACTAAAATCCAGGGATAATTTTTTGATCGTGCCATCTTTATTTATCCAATTTCCCCATTGATATATTGGGTGTACGGGTACCTGGTTTTATCTCACCACCGGGTATAAAGATCTCGTGATCCCATAGCACAGCGGTGGTGGTTACTTGTCCGTAAAAAGGCAGCTCGCCGATCTTCTTCCAGGTGTTTGTTAATGTATTATACAGATAAACGTCTTTACTAAATCCGGGATGATTATTTAATAAGGCTAATTTCTCTTTATTGGCCTGTTTCTTTTCGACGTCATTTTTGCTGCTGGCAATGATGGCGTTCCAGGTTTCTATTTTGTGGAACAAGTCGCCTTTATCACCACCTATCAGAATGATCTCGTGATCGCCATTTGCTACTGCTGTGGCTGCTGAAATGGTAGTTGTATTAACCCCATCACCAACATTATTCAGGTTGCTCCATTTTTTATATTTCGGATCGTAACAAAAAGTGGTATGATGCAAGGTACTGATTCCGGATGGCGTACTGCTGCGCCCGCCAATTATATAAATACAAGTGTGTTTCCCGTTTGATTGGGTAACAGCTACCGAATGCGACATAGCAATGGGCACAGGCGGTAAAGACAGCCATTCCGCTTTTGTATGATCCAGGTTGAGCATAAAAAATTTATCCGATGGCTTACCATTACTCTCGCCACCGGCAAGATAGACAGTATTACCAATACTGGTGATACAGGCATTTGCCACCGGGATAGGCAATGATGGCAATTGTTTAAAAACCACGTCATTCTTTCCGGCATCCCAGCGCATCATAAAAACATCCTTGCTGCTATTGGCCTTTTCGGTTTCGCCACCGGCGCATATTACGCCACCGGCTATGGTAGTACTTGCGCCATAAGCAACTTTTCTCTTCAGATGTTTTGTTTTTGGGTTGATCCAGGCGAACCTTTCGGCGGCATCTTTTTCCAGCACATAAATATCATCTTCATGTATCTTGGTACCACCCTGCCAGGGTTTGGCACCATCAGCAAAGTTGCTTCCGCCTGCAATTAATAAAACACCGTTACTTACCCCGGTAAACGGCCCGGCCACACCCAATTGCTTTTGCATACCGGCAAGAAGCGGTAAGCGGGTAGCAACAGACCATGAAATATTATTGGTTTTTATATTTTGCGACATGTTTTCGCAAGGCATTAGCATCATAAAAGTTATGGGTAAAAAAAAGGCAACGGACGATCTCATTTGTTTGCGGCTTAAGGCTGCAAGTTTGATTTAAACTTGTCGAAACCTAATTTAGAAACATCTAATTTAAAGTTTTCAAACTGTTCTTTGGTCATATTGCTTACGGGCAACCTAAATTCCCCGCAATCCAGTCCAACAAGCTTCATATAAGCCTTTCCAACTGAAATACCACCATATTTACCCAACAGCCTGATCATATCGATAGATGTTTGCTGCAAATGCTGCGCTTCTTCCAGATCATTATTATTAAACGCGTTGATAAGCGCGTTGTAAAGCGGCGCGGCATAATTAAAGGTGCTGCCTACAGCTCCCTTTGATCCTATAGCCAGTGCCGAAAGCATATTCTCGTCCCTGCCCCATAGCATATCGTACTGCCTGTTTTGATAAGTGCTACATGAGAGGAAATCCATAAAATCCTCATGCGTGTATTTTATTCCGGCAAAGTTGGGTATATCTCCTACCGCTTTCAGCAGATCTATCATCGGGTAATTGCCCCCGGTTAAAACCGGTATATGGTAATAGTAAAATGGCATGTTAGGCACTGCTGCTGCAATTTTCTTGCACATTTGCGCCAGTACACCTACGTTAGCAGGCTTAAAATAACTTGGCGAGGTAAATGAAACAGCATATATCCCGGCTTGCCAGGCGTGTTTAGCCAGCTCGATACAATCGGCCAGTGTAGTACCGCCCACCAATAACATTATCTTAAAATCCTTGTCGCCCTTGGTGCAATTTGCCCAGGCATCGGTTACTGATTTTTTTTCAGCGATGGTCATGGAAACTCCTTCGCCTGTTGAACCGCAGATAAAAGCGCCGGTAACACCGTTTTGCTTTAAAAATTCGTAATAGGCGGGGATAACAGAAATATTAATATTGTCGTTTTGATCTATCGGCGTAAAAGGTGCCGCGATCAATCCTTGTAAATGTTCAAATTTCATAAATGATTATTTGATATAGTTCTTTAAAATCATTTTGCGGTCATTCCTTAATATACCGGGGCAATGCCCCGGTATAAAAAAGATTCAAACCAACTAATTCTCAACCCATGCTAAAAGCATAGTATCTTTATTATTCGTCTTAGAATGACGAATATCCCGGCGTTTGCACCAATGCGGTATTATTGGTTAAGGTGTTACGGTCAATTGGCCAAAGCAGCGCATAAGCATTTGCCGCAGTTAATTGGCTATGTTCGTACACATAACTATCGCCCATACTTCTTAGATCATACCATCTTTTACCCTCGAATACGAATTCATACAAACGCTCCTGTAAAATGGCTTCATTTGGATTGGCATCTATCGCCTGATTAGGATAAGCCATAGTAGCAGCATTATAATTAGCGCCAAACGCCCTGGCCCGTACCAGGTTAATTTCATTGGCGGGGCTTTGGCCCAGGTACACTTCGGCTGTTGCTTTTAGTAAAAGCAGGTCAGCATACCTGTACACCGGAAAATCATTAGTGATGTATCTTACACCACTCTGCTGTTCGCCCTGGTATTTGTCAGCAAAACAACCGGCTATACTGTAAACCCCCAAGGCTGATTTATTATAAGCAGCCTGGATGCTTGCCGTTCTGCGGGTATCCAGTGGATTAAATTTCCGGTAGGTGTTGATGGTAACAGGCGCACGCAACAAGCCGCCCCAGTTATCGGTAACTGAGTTGAACTGGCGGTTTGCCAATGAATCGTAAAAATTAGCGATCAGGCCGGACTGGGGTACATAAGTATTTTGAATCCATGCCATACCATTATTGCTTGTTGCATTGGGCTCGTTAAATTGGTAATGAATGGTAAATATGATCTCATTATTACCCCTATTTGCGTTAGAAAACACATCAGAATAATTGGGCATCAGTTGTAACCCGGCTGCATTGGTCTGGATATCATTCAGCGCGGCTAAAGCGGTAGTTGCATCAGCGTTCCCACCGGCGTTATGAACGCTCGTCCATAAATAAACTTCGGCTTTCAACATTAAAGTTGCTGATTTTGACCAATATGACTTTGCATTTTTGAATGAATAGTCTGTTCCGAAGCTGCTAACAGATTGGTCAATGTCAGCCTTGATCAGCGTCATCACAGCAGCCTGGGGCGAAGCCGCTTTGGCCAATGTAGCGATATTAAGACTGGTGCCCGTTACCGGTGCGGTTTGTATAATAGCAGCGCCCCAGGTGCGATAGATCTGGAAGTAGTAAAATGCGCGCATACCATAACATATACCGAGGTAATAGTTTTTTGTAGCAGTTGCAACTACGGTAGTGCTGTTTAATTTAGAGATCATCAAGTTGATCTGGTCAATATTGTTGTAAAACCCGCCGAAATTGCTTACTCCGGGATTATCGAGGTTAAGTGTTTCCTGCCATAAGTGCTCCTGCCCCTGGGTGGCTTCACCTGTAAAAGCAGAGCCGGAACCGGGGTCGGTACCAAATATATCGGCACGCATTTCGCCTAATATCTGGAACGCGTTGGTACTGCTCCTGAAGTTAAAATGTATGCCTGTCATAAAGGCATCAAACTGGTTTGAGTTCTGGAAAAAATTCCCATCTGTTATGCTGCTCACCGGCGCCAGGCTTAGATCCTTGCGGCACGAGCTTACCAGGGCGAGTATCCCCAAACCTGATAACATTATAATTATATACTTTTTCATGTTAAATTAATTAATAGTTTATAAAGAAACCTGGATGCCTAATGAATAAGTGCGTGGTGTTGGATAGGTCCCCTGGTACACACCTGTGATTGTATTACCGGATACAGGAGCTTCCGGATCAGGGCCGCTAAACTTCTTTATGTAAAATAAATTCGTCCCGCTCATGTATATCCTTGCTGACTTGAACACCCTGGTCCTGGCTAATAACGATTTAGGAAAATCATACGATAGGGTAATTTCGCGGCAAGCCAGGTAATCCCCGCTTTCGTAAAACTGTGAGTTCTCACCTTGTAAACTCGCACTTGCATTATTACCGCGGGTATAATTATCCTTTGAACCAGCTACCTGGTCGGCATAATATACTTTAGGTATCATGGTGTTGGTGTTGTCTGGTGTCCAGGCTTGCTTTATTTCGTTAATAAAGTTAAAAGTACCCTGGTAACCGCCTAATGAACGGGCTACAAAATCGTTATAAATGGTATTGCCTAATGAATAGTCAAAGCGTGTATAAAAGGAGAAACCTCTATATGCAGCATTGAAGTTAAAACCACCGGTCCATGTCGGGAAAATGTTACCAAGATAGACCTGGTCGCGTGAGTCAATGATACCATCATGATTTACGTCCTCCCAGTTTACATCGCCCGGTTGAATACTGCCACCCGATCCCGGAGCAAGATTTGGCCCGTTAATATGAGCAATATTGTCAACACGGTTACCAGCAACGGCTTGTACCTGTGCTTGGTTTGCAAAAATGCCTATTTCCTTATAGCCATATATCTGTCCCATAGCCTGCCCTTCCTGCAAACCACCTACAGAGATCAATTGCCCGGTTTTGGGGTCAAAGACCTGGATAGTGTTTTGCCTGTTATTCGGCTGGCCATTATAAGGCAGCTTCAGTATTTTATTTTTATCGTAGGAAGCTGTAGCGCCAAAATCAAGTCTGAAGCCACCTGGGCTGTTAATAATATTAGCCTTTAGGGTAAACTCAACCCCTTTGTTTTGCAAGCTGCCATCATTGGTTTCCAATGTGCTGAAACCGGCATAACTTGGCAAGGGCAATTGGGTGAGCAGGTTACTGGTTACGCGGTCATAGTAATCAAACAGCAAGCTTATCCTGTCATGGAAAAATCCCAGGTCAATACCTGCATCTTTGGTATTGCTGGTTTCCCATTGCAGGCCGCCAAGGGTAGGCGCTATATTGGATACGCCGCCAACACCACCGTAAGTAATATTAGATGCGCTGTATATGCCCTGCACATCATAGGCGCCTATTTTGCCAACATTACCATTTGAACCATAGCTAATGCGTGGTTTAATGGTTGATATTACTTTGCTTATGCCTAAATTTTGAAAAAAATCTTCCTTTTGCAAATTCCAACCGGCAGACATACCCGGGAAATAACCTATCCTTTTTGCGGCTGAAAGCACAGAAACACCGTCTTCCCTCAATACAAAAGTTAGCAGATATTTTTGATCATAATCATAATTCAACCTTCCCAAAGTTGATATAATGCGGGTTTCTGATGACTGGCTGTAATTGGTCCCTGGGGCAAAAAGCGTAGAAGCATTTGCTGTTGAAATATCGTCAGTAGCCGCCCCGGTACCTGAAGTCTGTTGATCAAAAATATTAGTATCATAATATTCAGTACCTAATAACAGGCTTAAATTGTTCTTACCGAATGATTTGGTATAGTTTAAATCAGCGTCGTAGGTTTGCGAAAAGTCCCTTTCAGAATAGGCAACCGCAGGCCGTGAAGTATTGTTAAAAGTGTTAGTCGGCAGGTTTGAATAAAGCTGGGTAGCATCCTGGTAACTTTGTTGTATATTTCCATAGTAATAACCGTTGCCTGATATCTTGAAATTTAAACCGGGCAGTATCTGCCAATTAATTGCCGCGTTGGCGGTGAAACGGTCAACCTCGTTACTCCTTTTCGTTTTCTGTAACCAGTATAAAGGGTTACCATCAGATATAGAGTTTCCGGGGTTAGGAACTGTTTGGGCGGCATTTAACCAGGGATTAAAGGTTGGCCATAACGATAATGTTCTGTATATATCGTTGATATCCGAGCCTGAAGCTACACCAAGCTGGTTGGATGTAGAGAAAGTGACCCCGCTGCTTACTTCAACATTTGGTTTTACCTTGTAAGAACCACTGAAATTTCCGGAATAGCGGTCATAGGTTGAACCCACAATTACGCCAGGCTCATTATAATAATCAAGGCTCGAAAAATAAGTTCCCTTGTCATTTCCACCCGATGCGCTCAGGTAATGATCAATTGTTTGCGTGTTTCTAAATAAAGCATCGGCAATTTGACCGCTATGGTCTTTAAATATTATCCGCTGCCCTGGGTTTGCAGGGTCGGCTATATCCTGCCAGCCTTGTTGTAAAAGGTTGATATTTGCAGGGGTTTCCGCTTGTATATCAAATGACTGCAAACTGGCAGGGTCGGTCAGCAAACCATACCCCCTGGTTTTATTGAGTGTTGTTAGCTGTCCGGCAGTGAGGCTTGTTTCCGACGGGTTCAACGCCAGAAAGTTGTTCAGCCTGCCTAAACGGGCATAATAAATATAGTCTGCCGCATCCACATATTGGTAGCCTTGCCTATCCTTGTTAAAGCCGGTTGTAAATTTGTAGGTGATGTCTGATGAGCCTGCTTTACCTTTTTTGGTAGTGATCAGTATAACACCGTTATTGGCCCTTGCACCATATATAGCAGTTGAAGCGGCATCCTTCAGGATGTTTACCGACTCGATATCCTCCGTAGGTATATCCGCGTATGACCTGATGATACCATCTACCACCACCAGCGGCGGACTGGGGTTATTGATAGAAGCGCCGCCACGTAACGTTATTAACGGGGTTGAACCCGGTGCGCCACTCGAAGCAACTACCTGGATACCGGATACGGTTCCCTGTAAAGCTGAAGCTACGTTGGCGCGCGGCGCATTTGCTAAAACCTGGTTGTCCAGTTTAGCAACAGCGCTGGTTACCGTTCCCCTTGATTGGGTTCCGTAACCAATAACCAGTACTTCGTTCAGTTTGGTCGCATCGTCTTTAAGGCTAACATCAATAGTTGATTGGTCGCCTACAACAATTTGTTGCTGCAGATAGCCTACATAAGAAAATACCAGCACATCACCTTTGGCTGCATTGATGTCGTAGTTTCCATCTACATCCGTTTGTGTGCCTTTGGTTGTTCCTTTTATAACAACGGTTACGCCCGGCAACGTTGTTTTGTCGTGCCCGGAGATTACCTTACCAGTAATTCTCCTGGTCTGTGCTTGTGCAACGGTCAGGAACAGTACAACTGTTACCGTTAACAAGGTTCTGATGAAAGTAAAGTTTTTGTTCATTTAATTTAAGTGTTTATAATTGTATTATGTCATACATAATACAATTATAGAAAATATTTACTTATCTTTCCAAATAATTTTTAAAGTATTTTTAACATTGATAATCTGTGTGTTAGAAATACACCATTAGAATTTCGCTATATAAATTGCTATTTCGTATGTTTACAACCACATTATTATGACGAGTACCGACCTTAAAGAAAATTTCAAAAATATAGACACCAGTTCGCTGGTTGACCGGGTTGAAAAGAATTTAATCGAGCTATTTATAGATAAGAACTATAAAGTAGGTGACTCCATACCCAAGGAGCTCGAACTTACTCAGGCCCTGGGCGTAAGCCGCACGGTGATACGCGAGGCATTGCTGAGGTTAAGGATGATCGGGATGATCGATTCAAAAAAGAAACGTGGCGCTGTAATAACCAGCCCCGACCTGGTATCAATACTGGAGAAAAGCATGAACCCCCAGATATTGGATACCACTACCTTAAAGGAGATATTTGAGATGCGCCTATCATTAGAGATAGGAATGGCTGACCTGATCATTAACAGGGTGACCCCAGAAGATATTGCCGAACTAAAAATGATCGTAGCCAGTGAGCCATTGGAAACAAGCCACGAGATATTTATGATAGAGCAGGAGATCAGGTTTCATGGTAAGCTTTATGATATTACCGGGAATGAGACACTGAGAAAATTCCAGAAGATGCTATTGCCTGTTTTTGATTACGTGCACAGAAGCGGTTTACTCAAAAAAACTGTTGAAGTAAAGGATTATGTTTCGCACGCCGGATTAATAGCGCTTATTGAGAAAGGTTCCGCTGAAAAATTGCGAAATGGTATGCGCAATCACCTGGAAAACCATTTTTTGAGATTATTCGCCTGACCCTGTTGCAGCTTCCGTAATAAAAGCAACAGCCGACAGCTTGCAAATCATTACTGAAAATACAAACTGCCGACTGCTTACTGAGATCAGCTAACTATATATTAGGGGAACTTAACCCCACTATAATCCGATACATTAGCCAAAGGTATATTTGAGCCATATTTTGCATTGATGGCTTTAATAAACTCATTGGCCACTATGGAGTACCCTCTTGGGGTTAAATGCACGCCATCCAGCGAAAATATCCCGCCACTGATATAAGCCGAACTTAGGCTCACGCCATTTTCTACCAAACCGTACTGCTTAACGTTATTCAGGAAAGTATAAGCATCAAACACCGCCAACCCTTTTGCTGCCGCGATGGATTTAATATTGGCATTATAAGAATTCACATGTTCCTGGGTTAAAGCAATCTCGTTCTCATCCAGCACATATTGGTTATCAATAGGTGAATAGGGAGTTAAACCATAAGGCAGCATACCATAAGGTGTAGAAACAGGCTGACCGATCTTACTGGTAGGGAAAGTTAACACGATCAGGTCCTTTGCTGTGGCGGCCCTTGGGGCATAAGTTGTGCCTGATACAAGCGCATTAATAAAAATGGCCTGCACCGATGGGTTTGCCTTTTGTACCCCGCCTAAAATTGCGCCAACTGTTATGGTATTAAAATAAGGGATCGATGTTACATCAGGTATGGTAGCTACCACACCTTTTTGCCCATTTGCTGTCAATCTGCTGATCAATAAACCGTAGAGTTGTGCAAAAGTATTTTCGTCGGTTAAAAAATCTCCAGCGCCCCCGGATGTAGCATACAGTAAAGCATCATTATTGCCTAACCAGTTAGAGAAAAAGGTAAATGGTTTTGCAGTTACAAAGTCTAAATAGCTGGTTGTAAGAGTGGGTGAATTACCCGGTAAAAGGCGCTCAAAATAACCGTTTAAGTTGGCATAAGGCAACGGAAGACCGGCATCTGTGATGTATAGCAGTTTAATGCCCGGTACACCATAATTGTTGAGGTCGCCGGTATATTTGGTATATAAAGTAACGTTACCAAACCCGGGTAATGGCAGTAGTCCCCTGATTGCCAGATTAGTGGTAACAGGAGTTGTGATTGGCGTGCCGTCAGCATTAAATCCTGTAAGCGATAAATAACCCGAGCCATTGGCCTGCGCTGTACTGAATAATGGCTGGGTAAAGGCCCCGCCGCCAACCGATTGCATTTGTTTGGCAATTATACTTGGATAAGAGTTCAATTGTCCGGCAAGGTACAGGCCCCCATCGGCATAACCAGCGGTTAATGAATTACCAACGGATATGTATCTTGAAAAATCCGCCGAGCCACTCGATGGCTTTGGCGTATGGATATCAGGCTTGCAGGCACCCAATAAGAGTAACCCCGCAATAATGTAAATATGTTGTTTAAACGTTTTCATGAATTAATTTCTTTAAGGTTTACCAGTGATAAGCAAGTGAGATACCGGGGATATATACATTAGTTTCAAACGTACCCGATAGCTGTGTTGAGAAATTGGTTTGTGTACGCTTCATCAGGTGCTCATACTCAAAAGAAAGATCAAGATCGAGGTGCTTTGCAAGCGTATAACCTAAACCACCGGTAACATATACACGGTTAGCATCAGGCGCCTCGGGTGATACGTAACCATCCATAACCGCTGTGCTGGCATAGCCGCCGCCAAAACGGATGAAAAGTTTATCATTGGCCTTATATTGCGCACCGCCACGTAAACTAACCGCATCCTGGTAGTTCCTGGGCTCGTGGGTATCCTGTAATGCAGGGGTAGTGCTTTTATAATCAAACGATAGTGTTTTATAAGCATCCCAACCAACCAGGTTCATATCGAAAGCCAATATCCACTTGCTGCAGGGATAAAATCCGAAACCTATAGAGTTTACAGCAGGCAATGGTATAGTTGAGCTAAAGGTATTGGGTTGAGGAAAACTGCTTGCCAATGAAGTCGGCACAGTGAAAATTGCATTCCCGTTAGGAATGGTAGTATTCACCTGTGAACGGTGGGTGATACCTATGGTAACGCCTGATTCTGTTTTGAAATAGATACCTGCGTTCCAACCGTAGCCTTTACCGCTGCCTTTTAATTCAGCCTGTCCTGCTTGCCCCGAGCTGTTTGCCAATGGGAGGGCCTGGGTAAGATCAACACTTCCGCGGTTGTAAACAAAACCGCCACCGATGCTCAGGAAATCAGCCAGCCTGATACTTATGGTAGGCTGAATATAAATGGCTTTCAGGTTGAGGCTTTCTAAAACATATTTTCCCTGCCAGGTATCGCCCCAGTCAGTTAATCCGCCGAAAGGCGTGTAAACAGCCAGACCTAATTTCCAGAAAGAAGCTTTAGGCCCCCAGGCAGCATAAAAAGTAAAGGGGTAAGCGATCTTGTCTGCGTTATGGTCCTGTATCGAGGTACCGGACGGGTTAAAATCAGACTTGTAAAATAAGGGGCTTACACCTGCCTGGATATAATTTTGCGGCAGCATGGCTACCGCGCCTGGGTTGAAAAATACAGAAGCTCCGTCCTGTAATATTCCTGTCCCGGTATGGCCCATGCCTATTTGCTTCTGGCCCTCCAGGTTAACCTGGAAACCCTGTGCAAATGCAAAAACCGGTAATAACGCAAGCGCTAATAGTAAAAGTTTTCTCATAAGTTACTAAAATTGGTTTATAATGGTCAATTGTATAAGAAATACAACTTGGAACAATGAGGGATAAAATTAGTTTGTATTGAAACGAAAAAAAGGGCTATAATGCGGAGATATTAGTCAAAAAGTCGGATAAAGTTTATTTTTAACATCGGGTGCCAAAATTGAATATAAAACCCGGCTGTTTTTTTGATTGATTTTTAAAATAAGTTCAGTGATTAAATTGTATCTTGAGAATGTATGAATAAAAGGATCGGACAATTAAGCTTATCAAAATTTGCGGATCTTTATGCGGACAAGCTGGCAGGTGCCGATTTTTTTGTAGTTGATGAAAAACAGCTATTAAGTTTGAGCGAGTACCCTTATCGGTCAGACGGCTATATTATAGGTATCTGCACACGGGGAACAGCACATGTAGAGGTAAATTTGCAGGTTTACGAGGCCCGGCCCGGTGCCATGCTGTTGGCAACACCCTTCCACGTTTTAAGGATATATAATAGCAGCCCCGATTTTTTGTGCCGGTTTATTGTTTTTAGCAAAGCTTTTTTAACCGAAAATAGCGTTAACAGCCATTTTTTGGAATCATTCAGTTACTTTAAAAGCGCGTCCATCCCGGTCATTTACCCTGAGGACGCTGATGCCCGGATGATACTGGAAATTTATTTACTGATACAACAAAAATTGGAGCGCGAGGGGCATCCCTACCATGTTGAAATATCCCGCAGTATTTTAATGACGCTGCTTTATGAAATACAATCTGTTTATGAGAAGCAGCATTTAATGATAAAGGGCAAGCAAACCCGTAAACAGGAACTGAATGTACTTTTCCAGGATGTTGTTTTTCAGCATTATAAGGAACATCGCAACGTGCAATACTACGCCGATGCACTTTGTGTATCCCCAAAACATTTAACAGAAACCATTAAAGAAGTAACCGGTAGGACCGCAGGTGAATGGATAGATGACGCGGTAATACTGGAGGCTAAAGTATTATTAAGAAATCATGAGATAAGCATTTCCAATGTGGCCGACGATATACACTTCCCGGATCAATCCTCATTTGGCAAATATTTTAAAAAGCATACCGGCATGTCGCCGTCAGACTATAGGGCAGTGTCTGCTCATTAAGTTAATCCAACCCCTTTCCGACTTTTTGACTAAAATCTCCGCATTGCAGACCTTTCATTGATTTAATTGTGCCTCTAACTTTACTCCTGATTATAAAACCAAACAATTATCCCAAAAACCGGGATAGACTATTGCCTTTTAAAAATATTTGACTATGAATGCCACTGAATCTATTAAAGCCATAAAGGGAGGCGAGTTCCTGATCAGGGAAACCTCTGCGGATAGTATTTTTATTCCTGAAGAATGGAATGAAGAGCAGTTAATGATCGCTAATACCTGCACCGATTTTTTGGCGCAACAGGTAACACCAAACCTGCAACGTATTGACGACCAGGAAGAGGGCCTGATGCCCCATCTAATGGATGAAGCAGGGGCGCTTGGACTATTGAGCATATCTATCCCCGAAGAATACGGGGGCTTTGGCAAGGATTTTAAAACATCTATGCTGGTTACTGAAAAATTAGGTGCCGGGCATTCATTTTCTGTTGCGTTTTCGGCGCATACAGGTATCGGCACGCTGCCCATATTATATTATGGCAATGAGGCACAAAAACAAAAATATATCCCCAAACTGGCCAGCGGCGAATGGAAAGGTGCTTATTGCCTTACCGAACCCGGTGCAGGCTCGGATGCCAATTCGGGTAAAGCAAAGGCAAAATTATCTGCAGATGGTAAACATTACCTCATCACCGGGCAAAAAATGTGGATCACCAATGCAGGCTTTGCTGATATATTCACCGTCTTCGCCAAAATTGATGATGATGAAAACCTGAGCGCATTTATTGTTGAAAAAGATTTTGAAGGGCTTTCGCTAAATACTGAGGAACATAAAATGGGTATCAAAGGAAGCTCAACCCGGCAGGTATTTTTTAACGATTGTAAAGTACCGGTTGAGAACCTCCTGTCCGAACGTCAGAATGGTTTTAAAATCGCGGTGAACATATTAAACCTGGGCCGTATCAAATTAGGTGGGGGAACAGTTGGGGCAAGTAAGGATGTGATCTCATCAGCAATTCGCTACGCCAATGAACGCGAGCAATTCGGTCGCCCTATTTCAAAATACGGGGCGATAAGGTATAAGCTTGCCCAGCAAGCTATTCGCACTTATGCTTCAGAGTCGGCAGTTTACCGGGCCTGCCAGAATATGGAAGAGGCGACTGAAACATTAATGGCATCTGGCCTTGATGAAACTCAAGCCAAATTAAAGGGAACAGAGCAATATGCTATAGAAGCCGCCATTCTTAAAGTACATGCCTCAGAAGTTTTGGATTACGTGGTAGATGAGGGTGTGCAAATCTACGGTGGTATGGGCTACAGCGCGGAAGCACCTATGGACAGGGCGTACCGTGATTCAAGGATTAACCGCATCTTCGAGGGCACTAATGAAATTAACCGGATGCTGACCGTGGATATGATGCTGAAGCGCGCCATGAAAGGCGAACTCGACCTGATGGGCCCTGCTCAGAAAGTTGCTGGTGAACTGGTAAGTATCCCCGATTTTGGCGGAGCTGACGAGGACGGCTTGTTTACAAAAGAGAAAAAATACATCGCCAATTTTAAAAAGGCCGTATTGATGGTAGCAGGCGCTGCGGTTCAAAAACTGATGACCCAATTGGGTAAAGAGCAGGAAGTGCTGATGAACGTGGCCGATATGCTGATCGAATTATATGTGAGCGAATCGTTGCAATTGCGGGTGGAAAAACTGGTTGGAATGAGAGGTGAAGATGCCTGCAAAGAGCAACTGGATATCATGCGGGTATATCTGAACGATGCCGCCGAGCATATTGCCAAATCGGGCAAAGAAGCGTTGAACTCATTTGCCGAAGGCGATGAAAAAAGAATGATGATGATGGGCCTTAAGCGATTCACCAAAACCGAAGATATCAATACTACCAAGGCACGTCGTAATATTGCTGCAAAGCTGATCGCTGAAAATAAATATTGTTTTTAAACACTTTGTAATAAAAAGCGACTGTCATTTCGACGAGGAACGAGGAGAAATCTTATACAAGCGAAAGGCGGGCAATGCATGTTGGCGACCTGTATATAGTATAGGGTTTCTCTCTCTATCGTTCGAAATGACAAAGTTTCAACGGTTCAAAACTATAAATAACCCCAACCTATGAATTTATTTTATGAAGGACAGGTGCTTTGGTCACAGATCGACTCGAACCAGCACATGAGGCACTCGGCCTATGCTGATTTTGCGGCGCAGGCGCGTATCATCATGCTGGAAAGTTTAGGTTTAACCTTACCCAAACTATATGAATTTAAAATAGGACCGGTATTATTTAGAGAAGAACTAATTTATTTACGCGAAATAGGAATTAATGAGCACATCAAAGTAACCTGCGAGTTGACCAAATCCCGGCGGGATGGTTCGCGTTGGTCTATACGGCATGAGTTATATCGTGGGGATGGTGTTAAAGCTGCAATAATTGTAGCTGATGGCGCGTGGATCGATATGGAAAAGCGCAAATTGGCTATATTACCTACCGAATTAAGCGAAATGTACATGAAGGCGCCCAGGAGCACCGATTATGTTGAAGAATAGCACCCAGCCCGATTAAATAAAACTGACATTTTATTTGCCGAAATATTGACAAATGTTTCCGCCATTTAGCCCTTTGTAAAACGCTGCTAAAAAGGATATTTGTTATTATAAACCACCCCGGTAATTATCGGGGCTAACTTTTTATAATTCTGCCTGTTTCTTTTCTATCCATTGTTTGTGATGATACAGACAGGCCGGAGTATAGATTTAATTATTTCACAATAATATTCAATAAGCTATGTCTGTAATCAGGAAAAATTTACCCCGTTTTATTTTAGTGATCGCTATCATACTATCAGTAAATGTGATCGCTAAGGCGCAAACCGATCAAATCGAAGGCTTGTGGTACAATGATGTAAAAAGCGCTAAGATACTGATCACCAAGGCGACCAACGGCAAGTTTTACGGCAAGGTGGTATGGCTGAAAGAACCTTTGAAAAATGGCAAGCCTAAAGTTGACGAACTAAACTCGGACGAGAAATTACGCACCAGGCCAAGGCTGGGTTTACCAGTACTGGCTGATTTTGTAAAAGACGATGATGATAAAAACAAATACACCGACGGCACCATTTATGATCCCAATAATGGTAAGACCTATTCCTGCAAAATGACCTATAAGGGCAATACCTTAGATATACGTGGGTACATCGGTATATCACTTTTCGGGCGCACAACTACCTGGACTCGGGCAGAATAAATTTAAACTTTAAAAAACACAAGCAGATACTATACTAATGGATGCTAAACAAATTATAAAGAAGGTTGCAGTACTGGGTTCAGGCGTGATGGGCAGCCGTATCGCCTGTCATTTTGCCAATATCGGCTTGCAGGTGCTACTGCTCGATATTGTACCTAAAGATGCCTTTTCGGACGATAAAAAAGCCAGGAATAAAATTGTTAATGATGCCTTGGATTTTGCCTTAAAATCAAACCCTTCGCCTATCTATCTTAAATCATTTGCCAAACGCATTACAACCGGAAATTTTGATGATGATCTGTCGAAAATTGCTGACTGCGATTGGGTGATAGAGGTCGTGGTTGAGCGTTTAGATATTAAACAAAAGGTATTTGAAAACGTAGAAAAATACAGGAAACCCGGCACATTGATCACTTCCAATACGTCCGGCATACCGATCCATTTAATGGCTGAGGGCCGCAGCGAAGATTTTAAAAAACATTTTTGCGGGAGCCATTTCTTTAACCCTCCCCGCTATTTAAAACTGCTGGAGATCATCCCGACAAAAGATACCTTACCGGGAGTGGTAGATTTCCTGATGGAGTATGGCGAAAAGTACCTGGGCAAAACTACGGTATTAGCCAAAGATACCCCCGCCTTCATAGGTAACCGTATCGGCGTTTTCAGCATCATGAGTGTGCTGCATTATGTAGAAAAAACCGGGATGACCGTTGAAGAAGTAGATAAGCTTACCGGGCCGGTTATTGGTCACCCCAAATCAGCTACATTCCGCACCAATGATGTGGTGGGTTTAGATACGATGGTGCATGTGGCCAAAGGCCTTTATGATAATGCGCCGGATGATGAAGCAAGGGAGTTATTTAAGATCCCCGAATTTGTGGATGGGATGGTAAAAAATAACTGGCTGGGGAGTAAAACCGGCCAGGGTTTTTATAAAAAGGAAAAAGTTGACGGCACAAACCAGTTTTTTGCGCTCGACCTGAAAACATTGGAATACAAACCATCGCAAAAAGTAAAATTCGTTTCGCTCGAAACCACTAAAACAGTTGATAGTTTGAAGGATAGGCTTAAGATTCTGTTTGCCGCAAAAGATAAAGCAGGTGATTTTTACCGGGCTACGTTTTACCAGTTATTCGCTTATGCCAGCAACCGTATCCCCGAAATAGCTGACGAGCTTTATAAAATAGATGCCGCTACCTGTGCCGGGTTTGGTTGGGAAATGGGGCCATTTGAAAAATGGGATGCGTTGGGCGTTGAGGATACCATAAAAGCAATGGAAGCTGTCGGGAATAAACCTGCCCAATGGGTATATGATATGCTGGCAGCTGGTTCAAAAAGCTTCTATAAAATAGAGAACGGCAAACGCCTGTATTATGATATTCCATCAAAAAGCTACAAGGTAATTCCGGGTACGGAAGGGTTTATATTGCTGGATAATATCCGTGCAACAAATACCGTATGGAAAAACAGCGGCACTACCATTACCGATATTGGTGATGGCATCCTCAACCTGGAGTTTCATACTAAAATGAATACCATCGGCGGCGAAGTGATCGAAGGCATTAATAAAGCAATCACACTTGCCGAAACAAGCTATAAAGGCTTGGTGATATCCAACGAGGGGGCAAATTTCAGCGCAGGGGCCAATGTAGGTATGATATTTATGATGGCTGTTGAACAGGAGTTTGATGAGTTGAACGCGGTTGTAAAAGCTTTCCAAAACACCATGATGCGGATACGTTACTCGTCCATTCCGGTGGTCATAGCGCCTCACCAGATGGCTTTGGGCGGCGGTTGCGAAATGTGCCTCCATGCCGATAAGGTAGTGGCCCATGCTGAATTATATATGGGTTTGGTTGAGTTTGGTGTTGGCCTGATACCGGGCGGCGGCGGAACGAAGGAATTTGCCCTGCGCCTTTCGGATGAATTGCAGGATGGTGATATCGAGCTGAATAATTTCAGGGATAGGTTTTTAACCATCGGGCAGGCCAAAGTATCCACTTCAGCTTACGAGGCGTTCGAGTTTGGCTATCTTAAAAAAGGCAGGGATGTCGTGGTGGTATCGCGCAACCGGTTATTAGCTGAAGCCAAGCAACAATGCCTGCAAATGGCCGATGAAGGCTACGTGCAACCCATCCCGCGTAGCGATATCCGGGTGCTGGGCAAGCAGGCCCTCGGCTTAGGCTATGTGGGCGCTAATACCATGTACAGCGGCAATTATATCAGCGAGCATGATGTGAAAATTTCGCAGAAACTGGCCTACGTGCTTTCGGGTGGCGACCTTTCCCAGCCATCCATAGTAAGCGAGGACTACCTGTTAGGGTTGGAGCGTGAAGCTTTCATTTCGCTTTGCACCGAAAAGAAAACGCTTGAAAGAATACAATCCATCATAACTGGCGGAAAAGTATTGAGGAACTAATTTTTAACAAGAACAAAACGTAAATAAATGAACGCATATATAGTGGCAGCCAGCCGCAGCGCTGTTGGAAAAGCTACCCGTGGCGGATTTAGATTTACCCGACCGGATACACTTGCCGCGGACGTTATCAAGCACCTGATGGCATCGGTGCCTAATGTGGATAAGGAGCAGATAGAGGATGTGATCGTGGGCAATGCTACCCCCGAGGCCGAACAGGGTCTTAATGTGGCCCGGTTGATCTCATTAATTGCTTTAGATACTGATAAAGTACCCGGCATGACTGTAAACCGCTACTGCGCATCAGGTTTGGAGACCATCGCTATCGCATCAGCAAAAATACATAGCGGCATTGCCGATTGCATTATTGCAGGTGGTGTGGAAAGCATGAGCCTGCTGCCGATGGGTGGCTGGCGCATCGTGCCCAATGCTGATGTTGCTTTGGCTCATCCGGATTATTACTGGGGCATGGGGTTGACTGCAGAAGCTGTTGCAAAGGAGTATAATATCAGTCGCGAAGAACAGGACCAGTTTGCTTATGGCTCGCACCAAAAAGCTATCAGCGCCATTAAAAACGATAAATTTAAGGACGAAATAGTACCGGTAAATGTTGTGGAAACCTACGTGGACGAAAGCGGTAAGAAAAAAAACAGGGAGTTTAAAGTTGATACCGACGAAGGCCCGCGTGCCGATACATCTATCGACGCTTTAAATAAACTGAAGCCTGTTTTTGACGCGAAGGGCGTGGTAACCGCGGGCAACTCCTCGCAGACAAGTGATGGCGCCGCTTTTGTAATGGTAGTTAGCGAGCGCTTCTTAAAAGCGAATAATTTGACACCCATTGCCAGGATGGTTAACTATGCAGTTGCCGGTGTACCGCCGCGAATTATGGGTATTGGTCCACTGGTTGCTATTCCGAAAGTGTTGAAAATGGCTGGGATGAAACAGCAGGACGTGGAACTTATCGAGCTAAATGAAGCTTTTGCTTCGCAGTCATTAGCGGTGATCAAAGGGCTTGATCTTGACCCGGAGATCATCAATGTAAATGGCGGGGCCATAGCGCTTGGCCATCCGCTGGGTTGCACAGGTGCAAAGCTTTCTGTTCAGCTTTTTAATGAATTGAAAAGGCGGGACAAAAAATATGGTATGGTTACCATGTGTGTGGGCACAGGGCAAGGTGCAGCGGGTATATTTGAATTATTATAAACCTTTATCTGAATAACTGTTGCCAATATGGAAAAAGCGACAAGATTGTTTGATTGCATGGCAGGCCAGGCCAAAGAGCCGAGGGCCGACTTTTTAAATGCAAAGGTGGATGGCGTATGGAAATCATACAGCACCACAGAGGTGCATGATATGATCCATCAGTTGTCGCAGGCTTTGCTGGATATGGGTATTTCCGCCGGGGATAGCACTACGGAAGGTCGTGATAAAATAGGACTGATCAGCAGCGGCAGACCTGAATGGCTGATAGTTGACCTCGCCGTGCAACTAACCGGCGCCATATTGGTGCCCTTGTACCCAAATACCGGTAATAAAGAAATAGAGCAGATATTAGTTGAGGCTGAAGTTAAATATGTATTCGTCAGCAATAAAGACTTATGCGATAAAGCAAAGCAAGTGTCGGCCAATATACCATCGTTAAAAGGGATCTATACTTTTGATGAGATTGAAGGCTGCACCCACTGGACGAAATTATTTCAACCGCTAAAAGAAGATTATCAGCAAAGATCAAATGAAATAAGCAGCAAGATCACCGAAAATGATGTTGCTACCATTATCTATACTTCGGGCACTACCGGCAGGCCTAAAGGCGTGGTGCTTACCCACAAAAATATCCTGAGCAATGCCATGGCTTCCGGAGATCTGCTGATGCAGATACCGATAGTAGAAAGACGAGTGCTTAGTTTTTTGCCGTTGAACCACATTTTCGAAAAAATGTGCACCTATACTTTTCTCTTCTATAATTATTCCATTTATTATGCCGAAAGCATGGACACCATCGGCGCAAATATGAAGGAAGTAAAGCCCTCTATTTTTACCGCCGTACCACGTTTGCTGGAGAAAGTATTTGAGAAAATCATGGTAGAGGGGCAGAAGCTAACCGGCATTAAACGGAAGATATTTTTCTGGTCGATAAAAGTTGCTGAGGAGTTTGAGATCGATGGCACCAGTTTATGGTATAAAATAAAGTTAGCCATCGCCGATAAATTGGTTTATAGTAAATGGCGGAATGCCATAGGCGGAAACGTGAAAGCGATAGTTTTGGGCAGTTCCGCTTGCCCGGTACGATTGGCAAAAATATTTACCGCGGCCAATATTGTTATTTTAGAAGGTTATGGGCTGACCGAAACTTCGCCGGTAATTTCCGTTAACCATTATAATAAAAGCGGCAGAAGATTTGGAACAGTAGGCCCTTTATTGGCTGATGTGCAGGTTAAGATAGCCGATGATGGCGAAATACTTTGCAAGGGTCCGAATGTGATGGTAGGCTATTATAAAAATCCCGAATTGACGGCAGAAGTAATGGAAGGCGGATGGTTCCACACGGGTGATATAGGTGAATTTGATAAAGATTCTTTCCTGAAAATAACCGACCGCAAAAAAGAGATATTTAAAACATCCGGCGGCAAATATGTAGCGCCAACGCCGATTGAAAATAAGATGAAGGAGAGCTCTTTTATTGAACAAATGATGGTTGTTGGTGCAGGGATGAAGTTCACAGCAGCGCTGATCGTCCCTTCCTACATTCATTTACAACCCTGGTGCAAGCAAAATGATATCCCTTTTACCTCGCATGGAGAGTTGCTCAAAGATGCCAGGGTGATCGAACTTTACCAATCGATCGTCAATAATTATAACCCTGAGTTTAACCATGTGGAGCAAGTGAAGAAAATAGCATTACTTCCTGATGAATGGTCGATAGAAAGCGGCGAGCTTACACCGACAGGGAAAATGAAACGAAAAGTGATCACCGAAAAGTACAAAGCCGAAATAGATAAAATGTACACGGACGAAGTAAGCCAAAATCCATCCCTCGTAAATTAAATTAACCCGATGAGCACATTCCAACTAACCATACGCGACCGACTGGCTTTAATTACGCTCGATAGGGGGCGCTCAAATCCGATCAATCATCAAATGATCAAAGAGCTGACCGACTGCATTAAAACGCTGGAAAGCGATGCTGCGGTAGGTGCTGTGATACTAACCGGCAAAGAAGGTTTTTTCTCTTCCGGCATCGACCTGATCGAAGCCTATGATTACAATGAGGATCAAAGCAGTGAATTTTGGATCGGTTTTTTAGGTTTGCAGAATGCTTTGGCGACTTTCAAAAAACCATTGATAGCTGCTATCAGCGGGCATAGCCCGGCGGGCGGTTGTGTGCTGGCCATTTGCTGTGATTACAGGGTGATGGCCGAAGGGAAATTCATCATCGGTTTAAATGAGATACCTGTAGGTATCATTGTTCCTGATAGCGTTTTTCATTTGTACTCATTTTGGCTTGGTCAGCATAAAGCTTATCAATATTTAATGGAGGGTAAATTGCTCAATGTTAATGAAGCGCTGGAAGCAGGGCTGATCGATGAGGTCACGTCCCCTGATAGATTAATGAATACAGCCGTAGAAAAGGCAATAGCCTACATGAAAATGCCCCCGGTTACCTGGAGCCAGAGTAAGTTAAATTTGCGTAAGGAGCTGATCGGTAAATTAGCCAGCGATCAAACCGATACTTTAAACCAGATGCTGAAGCAATGGTGGGCGCCCGCAACCAGGCAGGGCCTGCAGATGATGATCCAGAATTTAAAATCAAAAAGCACTGCTGCTAATTAATTGACCATGAGCGAATCTATAACTACAAATAATCCTGCACCTGTCGGCGGAATGTTAAAGGAAGATGCCCTGAAAGGGAAAACCATCATCATAACCGGTGGCGGAACGGGCCTTGGCAAATCAATGGGCACTTACTTCTTAAAGTTAGGCGCCAACCTGGTGATCACCAGCCGCAAACTGGATGTGCTCAAACAAACAGCTTCCGAAATGGAATCAGAAACAGGCGGAAAGGTATTGGCCCTTGCCTGCGATGTGCGAAAGTATGATGAAGTTGAAAATATGCTGAAACAAGCTATTGCGGTTTTTGGCCGGGTTGATGTGCTGTTGAATAATGCAGCCGGCAATTTTATTTCGCCCACTGAGCGTTTATCAGCTAATGCATTCTCGGCTATCATTGATATCGTATTAAAAGGCTCGGCCAATTGTTCACTTGCTTTGGGTAAATATTGGATCAGCGAAAAAATACCGGGCAACATATTGAATATTGTAACCACTTATGCCTTCACGGGTTCGGCTTACGTGGTGCCATCAGCTTGCGCAAAAGGCGGCGTGCTGGCTATGACCCGGTCCCTGGCAGTTGAATGGGGAAGGCACGGTATACGTACCAACGCCATTGCCCCCGGTCCGTTTCCAACCAAAGGGGCATGGGAAAGATTACTTCCAGGCGATATGGCTAAAAAGTTTGATTTTAAAAACAGGGTGCCGCTTAAACGTGTTGGCGAACACCAGGAACTGGCTAACCTTGCCGCTTTCCTCGTATCCGATTTTTCCGGCTATATCAATGGCGAGGTAATTACTATCGACGGCGGCGAATGGCTGCAAGGTGCAGGTCAGTTCAACGGGCTCGAAATGATACCGGCCGAAATGTGGGATAACATTGAAAAAGCTACGCGTTCTGCGTAGCCTGTCTATTGCTTTTAAGGCTGATACAATCATTTTTTTCCATGTTTTGTTTCGACCCATGTTTTTCGTAGGTACCGCAGGTGATTCAGTAGTACCGAAAAAATGATTTCTTTCTGATGACAGTGATTTTCTCTTTTCTCGAGACTGATTTATCACTTTAGGTGAGACTATAGCCTTTTGGCTTAAACGCCCCTTTTTTGTCGCGGATCGCCCTTAGTGCTAAGAGTCTTTTTTTTATCTTTATCTCAGCAAAATGTATTAGAAAAAACCAATCTAATGAGAAAATTAATTTACGCAATCAACACGACCTTAGATGGTTGCTGCGACCATACCAAATTCTTTCCCGATGAAGCAACGATGGAGTATTTTATACAACTTACGCGGGATGCCGACACATTCCTCTACGGGCGTAAAACTTATCAATTGATGGTTCCTTATTGGCCCGACGTAGCGAAAGATCCCTCCGGGGATAGAAATGAGGATTACGAATTTGCGCAGGCATTTGACGCCGTCAACAAAATTATTGTGTTCTCACAATCATTAGACAGCGCAGAAGAGGAAAAAACGAAAATTGTTCGTACGGACATTCAGGGCGAAGTACTTAAATTGAAACAAGAGCAAGGCAAAAATATTTTAACCGGTGGTGTAGCCATTCCTACACAACTTGCAGAGCTTGGCTTGATTGACGAATATCGTTTTGTGGTTCACCCGATAGTTATAGGAGAAGGGAGACGGTTGTTTGAAGGTATCAACCTGCAAGAGAAATTGCGACTAAAGTTGGTTGAGTCAACGTTTTTTAAGTCGGGGAGTGTTGCGCTTCGGTACTTGAAACAATGAGAGAAAAATCTCTGATAAAAGACAATATAGCGTACTATTAATAAAAAAAGGCTAAATGACTACTATATTACCAGGCAAATTAAGGGACGGGGTCACCTGCAAAGTGATTGGCGGCACCCATATTGGAAAATCCGGTATTGTACAGGATATCAAAACCGGTAAGAGTGGACACGTATCGATTACCGTTGTACAAGCAAACGGCGTGAGATTTAAAACACTTGCCAAAAATGTGGAAATTTAAAATCGGGTTAACACATAGGAGCGATCTCGGCTACGGTACAATGATCGCAAGCCTTATTAATTTACGATGATAGTGGCTGTTTCCTTAATATCCCTTGATGATGTACCGGCAAGTAATTTGTAGGTGCCGGGTTCAACCACCCATTTACTTGTTTTTACATCATAATAGGCCAGATCCTTAACCGGGATACTCAGGCGCACGTCAATAGTTTCGCCTGGGGCGATCATTACTTTTTTGAATGCTTTCAATTCCTTTTCGGCACGGTCTACGACTGATTTTTCTTTACTAACATAAAGCTGAACCGTTTCCTTACCTGCATATTTACCCGTGTTTTTTACTTTAACTGTGATTGCGATATTATCGGAAGGCTGATAGCTTTTTTTACTGGTTTTTAAACCAGAATACTGATAATCGGTATAGGAAAGGCCATAACCGAAACAATAAAGCGGCTCGATCTTTTTGGTATCAAACCAGCGGTATCCTACTAATATTCCTTCTTTGTAATCTACTTTTAAATTTTCTCCGGGGTAAGCGTCTAAAGCATGTGCGGGAGAGTCTTTCAGATCAGCAGGAAAAGTAAAGGGCAGCTTGCCAGATGGGTTAACCTTGCCGGTTAGCACATCGGCCAGGGCATTTCCATTTTCAGAACCGTTATACCACGACCATACAATAGTTTGATTGTTCTTTTTGATCTTGCCGATATCATAAGGTGCCCCGCCAACTACAACCACAATGGTTTTAGGATTAGCAGCAGTTACGGCATCCACCAACGCTTGTTCGCCAAATGGCAGGCTCAGGTCCTTACGGTCGCGGCTTTCACTCTCATAATCGCGGTTACCTCCTATAAACAAGATTGCCATATCCGAGCTTTTGGCTGTAAAAATAGCCTGTTGAAGCATAGCTGAATCCGCTTTAGTAGTTTTACCTGCATCCCTGCGCAATGGCCTGTAAACTCCCGAATAGCCTTGTGCATAATACATCTTTATCTCGTTAGCCAGCCTTTTCCGCAAACCGACTAAAGCAGTTACCTCGTATTTTGCTTTCACCCCTGCGCCAAATCCACCCAAGTGAAAAGTACGCGTTGCATTATCACCAATCACCGCGATGCTTTTGATGGATGAGGTATTTAAAGGCAGCAAATGCCGGGCATTTTTTAGCAGAACAATGGATTCAGACGCGATATCATAAACCGTTTTGCTGTGCTCGGGGGTGTTCATTTTTCCAGCAGGCGGGTTATCGCTTAATGAGGTATGGTACATTACCCATAAAATGCGGCGTACCTTATCATCGATCACTTTCACAGTCACCTTTCCGGCTTTTACCGAATCAAGCAGTTTATCCGCAAAATAATAGGTGTTATAAGGCAGTGGCGAACCCATTTCCAGGTCGAGCCCATGATTTGCAGCATTAACCGTACTATGGGTACCACCCCAATCGCTGATCACAACGCCTTTGAATTTCCACTCGCCTTTTAATATTTTATTGAGCAGGTAGTCGTTTTCAGAACAATATACCCCACGCAGCTTGTTATAGGCCGACATGATGGTCCAGGCATTGCCTTCGGTTATCGCGGCTTTAAAAGCAGGCAGATAGATCTCGCGCAGCGCGCGTTCATCCACATCCACGCTAATACGGTCCCGCTCAACTTCCTGGTTGTTTGCGGCAAAATGTTTTACACAAGCTGCGATATGCTGGCTTTGTATCCCTTTTACCGATTGTACGGCAAGGCGGGCATTTAAAAACGGATCTTCGGAATAATATTCATAAGTTCTACCGCACAGCGGTGTACGTGCAATATTGAACGCCGGTGCCAGCATGATATATTTTTTGCGCGCCCTTGCTTCTTCGCCCATATCATGGCCATAACGATATGCCAGTTCCGGGTTCCATGTAGCTGCCAGGGCCGAGCCATTAGGGAAAAAAGTAGCGGAATCGGTAGTTAGATTTGCCGATCCCCAGCCCGGTTTCACATCCTCACGCACACCCAGCGGGCCATCATCAGTCATCAGTTCGGGTATGCCCAGCCGCTCAACCCCTGCCGAGCTAAATATGCCGTTAGCATGCAGCATATCTATCTTTTCTTCCAGTGTGAGCTCTTTAATGATCGCGTCGATCTTCGCCTCAGTTGTCTGCTTCTTTTTTGTTTGTGCATTTGCTGTACCAAACAGCATCACCATAAAAAAACCACATAGCAAATAAGCAGAAAGTCTATTTTTCATAGTTATTAGGCTGATCAATTACAATGACATACTGATAAAGATAAGTATTTCTGTTTTACATTAATCTGGTAAATATTGAAGCCGAGGAGTTACTGACCCGCAGAAAATGGCATAAAAGGATTGCCCTGATTTTATTCAAATCAAGGCAATCCTTTAATCCTAAAAACGGCGTAGCCTCTTTGAACACCTTTGAAACAAACAATAGGTGAAAAAATCATGGTTCAGACCATTATATCGCCTTCGCAGTATGCGGCGACAGATCAAACGGCACCACCACTTTAAAGCTGATATTACGACCCATGTTAAAGATGCCCGGCTGTATTCCGGCAGGTACTGTCGGGTTATCAAAATATTTCAGCCTGCTCATGTTCGACTGGTAATTTACATTACCCAGGTTGGTACCCTCGATAAACAGTTTCAAAATCGGCGTTCCGGCAGCGTTTACGATGTTACCGCCAATACCTGCACTTATCAAATTATATCCCCCGGTATAAGTTTCTGTTCCATAAGCAGCGAAAAACTTGTCCTGCGCATCGTAATGATCAAACCCGGCAAAGGCATAGGTATTTCTGAAAATGCCAAATCCTTTGGCAAAAGTACCACGCAACTCAGAATGGGTATGCAGCGGCGGGATGAAGGGCAAATATTTCAGGCTGTCGGGCACTTTCCCACCTGTTCCTAAATTAGTACCATAAGTTAGGCTTAAAGAGTTTTCGAAATGCAGCCACGAAACCGGGTGGAAATCCAGGTTAATCTCGCCGCCATCTATGCGCGCCTTGCCTTGCACGTATTTAAACTTAGCGTATGGTCCGGTCGGGTTTGGAGAACCATCAGGATTTACACGTTCAGGGTTTCCTTGTGCGTCCAGTATCTGTTCCTGGAAAATATAGTTCTGTATGTTGTTATCGAAAACCTCTATACTGGCCGTAACATTATGTAAAGTAAGGAAAGCCCCGATATCGCCCTGTACGCTAAATTCGGGCTTAAAGTCGCTGTTGCCTACATGGTATATCTGTGAACCCGGATCGGCGCCATTGGCAGATAGTTCGGCAATACTTGGCGCCCTGAAACCGCGTGCAATGTTTCCTTTTAACAGAAATGCATCTGAAAAATTGTAGGTAGCCCCCAGGCTGCCGGTAGCTCCTGAAAAGGTTTTGTTAAGCGCGCTGAACTGCTGAATAACAGTTGGTGGCGTAGCCGCGTTACCGGGTGTATATAATTGCGGATATTTACCAGATGTATCAATATAAGCAGCCTGGCCGCTAAACGAACGGACATCATATCGTGCGCCGCCTGAAAGGTCTAATTTTCCAAAACTCTTTTTGATAACAAAGAAAGGCCCGATATCAAATTGATGGTAAGCCGGTATCGGGAAAACAGTAGCATCCCCTATGGTGTTATTTTGATACTGACCATTAACGCCGAAAGTGGTTTCAAAATCGTTCCCTACAAGGAAGTTATACTTCACATCATAAGTATAAGTACTCAGGTGTAAATTTAAACCGGCAACACCCTGATCTTCGGGATGTGTATATTCCCGCCGGTGGCTATATTCGTAGCCCAGGTTAACGATCAGGTTACCGCTGCCCAAAGTAAAGTTGCTGTTATCATAAATACGATAAAGCTGAACGTGCTGATGCAAAGGCGTGATGCCGTATGAATTTAGTACGGATTCAGGCACGATAGGGCGGTAGGTATCTGCCTCGGTAATTTGCCGGGTAAATTTACGGGTTAACGAATCGCGGCTGCCGTCAGGTATTTCCTGCAGATCATCAAATATGGACGCGTTCAGGTAGGAATATCCCCATGTTTTATTTAAACCAATCATTACCCTTGCGTCTTTCTCCTGGAAACCAGTACCATAAACCCTGCCATCATGCTGATTCTGGTAATCTTTAGCTTCCTTTGCCGATACAATGGTTCCCCATACGAACCCATTGTTATTCCCCTGCAGGCGGAACGAACTGCTTAATAGCCCATTATTGGTACCATAATTGCCTGTAAAAGAGCCTAATATTTTGCCATCAGGCACGGGTGGTGGGGTGATCAGGTTAACGACACCACCAATAGCGTCTGATCCGTAGCTTAAACTCGCCGGACCTTTGATCACTTCAACGCGGTCGATAGAGTTCTGGTCTACTTCTATCCCATGCTCGTCACCCCATTGCTGGCCTTCCTGGCGTATGCCATCCTCGGCTGTAACTACCCTGTTATAGCCCAAACCATGTATAAAAGGCTTGGAAACATTCGGGCCGGTGGTTACCGCGCTTATGCCCGGTAGGTTGGCTATTTCATCAATTACGTTAGTAGAAGCGGAATGCTGATCGATATAAGTTTTACTTACCGCCGCCATTGGCACCGGGTCACGCTTTATCTCAGTGGCCCTGCTAACGCCTGTAATAACTACCTCGCCTGCTTCAATTGATGAGGTTTGCAGTTGAACATTTAATTGATTGGTTTTTGAAAAATCAACCTTTTGGTTAAAGGTAGCATATCCAACAAAGCTCACCTGTACCAGATAAACCCCCTTTGGTAAATTGGGTATGCTGTATTTTCCGTTCGCATCAGAGACGGCCCCAACCCGTAGATCAGGGATTGAAATAGATGCACCGGGTATGGTTTTACCATCGGCTTTATCCGTGATCGTTCCGGTTAAAGTTGACGTAAGATCATCGGTTGTATATTTAATAGTTACCGCGTTTGAGAATATTGGAAAATTTATAAAGAGCAATAAAAAGCAATACAATAGCTTCAATTTCATAATAAAATAATTTGTTGTGAACAATTAGGTTGCCAGGGTAAGCAACAGTTAATTAAATAATCGAAATTATTATGAAAGAGGAGGAGCGCGTCCAGAAGACAGGATGAGGGCGATGCTTACAAAATCATATTGCCCAGGTGTGTAAAAATGAACAGCCGCAACGGCGGGTGTAAAGTATTGATGATCGGTTAGCAGCATACTGTTATGGTGCATGGCATCGCATAACTGGCATTTTTCTGTTACCGTTTGTTGATTTTGAGCTGTATGATGGATATTATTCGCAACAAACCTGGTGTGGTGCTGGTGGGCGCTCACCATGGTCTGCCCTGCAACAAAGCAGATCAGGATGATCCAGGTGTAAATGATATGGCGCTTACTTTTTTTCAAAATCCAAATACTATAACCATAACAAGCCGCAAAGGCTTTAGTTTGCAAAAGTAGTGAAATCGGATTGCAAAACGTCATCCAAGAGTAACAATGTCGTTGTAAACAACACAGCCGGGGTTCTTTTAATTACAAAGGCGATGTATCTTTGGCGAATGAAACCTGCTGAAGTAAATTTAAAATGGGCTGCTTTACAGCAACGTATATCGGCAGATTTTGACACCGATGTACCCGATATTAAGGTGATGCTATTTCTGATAGGCGTTCAGGAACTGGGGCAAGGCCCCCGGAAATTCAGCAAGCGCCAGAAGGAAGAATTGATGCACATCGCCAACTGCAAACTGTTTAGCCAGATGGGTTTTTATGAACTGGAAGGGCTCGACCAGGATGGCTGGCCGCATTGGAAACTGGTTAAAGTGATCCCCAATTACACCTTACTGGAGCAGGAGATGGTGATAAAATCATTAATGATTGATTATTTTGAGTCGATGTGATGGGGGAAGATTGTTGTAAGGTTTGAACGTTGAAAAGTTGTAATGTTGCATTATCGGTAATGAATCTTATAACTTTAAAGCGCAATAAACAGGAATTTACAAAACCTTTCAACGTTCAAACCTTCCAACTTTTCAACAAAAATAAAGAATGAAAAAACTCTTTACCCTTACCCTAATACTGCTCAGCGTTAGTTTTGCCTTTGCCAAAGGGCCAAAAAACCAGTATGTACGTATCAAAACCAGCTATGGCGAATGCATTATCCGTCTGTATAATGAAACACCCAAGCATCGGGATAATTTCATCAAGCTGACCAAAAAAGGTTTTTACAATGGCACTTTGTTCCACCGGGTGATACAAAATTTTATGATACAGGGCGGCGACCCGGACTCGAAAGATCCGAAAAAAGCTTCCCCCGGCACCGAGTTAGGTAATGGCGACGTGGGCTATACCGTTCCCGCTGAATTTAGGGACAGCCTGTTCCACAAACGTGGTGTATTGGCCGCTGCGCGCGACGATAATCCGCAGAAAGCATCAAGCGGCTGCCAGTTTTATATCGTAGAGGGCAAACGCTTTACCGATGGCAAACTGGATACGCTGGAAAAAGCAAAACGAATGAACGGCCATAAATTCCCCGCCTGGCAACGGGAATGGTATGAATCTACGGGTGGTACACCGCAACTGGACCAGGCCTACACCGTTTATGGTGAAGTAGTATTCGGCCTGGATATGGTTGACCGAATTGCCGCCGTAAAAAAAGATGAACGTGACCGCCCGCTTACCGACGTGCCTATGACAGTGGAATTGCTGAGCAAAAGAGAGTGCAGAAGATTGGATAAGATACTTAACCCCCCGGCCCCCTAAAGGGGGAGTCATATTTCGAATTTCGAATTTTCGATTTCGAATTTTTTTAATTAATTAATTGTTACTCTTATAAATCCGAAATTGAAAATCCGAAATTCGATATCACATTCATGAAGATCATCACCTATAACGTTAACGGAATACGCTCGGCTATGAGCAAGAATTGGCTGGCCTGGCTGCAGGCTACTGATGCTGATGTGGTTTGCCTGCAGGAGATCAAAGCTACACCCGATGTGCTGACCGACCTCGGTTTGGTAGATGCGATGGGTTATCAGCATTACTGGTTCCCGGCTGAAAAGAAGGGCTACAGCGGCACAGCCATATTTACCAAACAGTTGCCCAAGCACATTGAATACGGTTGCGGTATAGCCGATTTTGACCGCGAGGGGCGGAATATCCGTGTTGATTTTGATGAGGTGTCTGTAATGAGCGTTTATTTCCCCTCAGGTTCAAGCGGTGATGAAAGGCAGATATTCAAGTACCGGTTCATGGATGAGTTCGGTAAATACCTTACCCTGTTAAAAGTAGAATATCCTAAACTGGTTGTCTGCGGCGATTATAATATTTGTCACCGCCCAATCGATATTCACAACCCTAAATCAAATGCCAATTCTTCAGGCTTCCTACCCGAAGAGCGTGAGTGGATGGAGAATTTTATTGAATCGGGCTTTGTGGATACTTTCAGGCATGTAAACAAGGAGCCGCATAATTATACCTGGTGGAGCTTCCGTGCCAACTCCCGCGCCAAGAATTTAGGCTGGCGCATTGATTACGCCGTGGCAAGCAAGGAACTGGAAGATAACATCAAGAGGGCCGCCATATTACCCGAGGCCAGGCACTCGGATCATTGTCCTGTTTTGCTGGAACTGGAGTTTTAAAGGCAATCAGAATTGACAACTTTTAAAAAGTTGTCAATTCTTTAAAATTTAACCGGAATTACTCAGACGGGGTTTCATTAAAATTCAATCAGCACATCATCACCCACCGGGTGCCCGGTGCAGGTGAGTATCCAACCTTTGGCCAGGTCATCATCAGTAAGCACATCGTTCTCGGCCATTACTATTTTACCGCTTTTACATTTGGCCATACAGGTGGAGCATATCCCGGCACGGCAGCTATAGGGTAATTGCAGGTTATTTTGCAAGGCAGCCTGTAGGATGGATTGGTTTTCGCCAACCATCATATCATGCACCTCGCCTCTAAAATGTATTCTGACCTTTCCGGGCGGGTAATTGACAATGCTCCCGGTTACCGGCACTGTTTCGATCACGAAATTCTCTTTACGTATCTGTGCTGGCTCTATGCCCATATACAACAGGGTAAGCCTTATCATGCGCATATAAGCAAATGGTCCGCACAAATAAAACTCGGCCCGGTTAATATCGAAATGAACATTTTGCCCCACCAGTTGCTCCACCATAATATTATTGAGCCGGTTACCCTCGCTGCTTAAAAGGTAAACGATGCTTAACCTGTCCGGGTGTGTAGATGCTAATTCATCCAGCTGTTTTTTAAATAAAACAGACGAAGTATTTTGACTGCTATAGATGAGGGTGATGCGACTGTTTCCGGGTCGGGCCAGTATATATTTTAGTTGTGCAAATACAGGGGTAATACCGCTTCCGGCGGCAAAGAAAATCAGATCTTTTGGCGATTTGAGATCGGTAAGGGTAAATATCCCTGCTGGTTCAACAGCGCTTATTATATTACCGGGGGTTAATTTGGTCAGCATAAACCGGGATATCTCGCCGTTGGTAATACGTTTTACCGTAACCGACAGCAGAGCTTCATCCGGGGATGAGCTTAAGGAGTATGACCGGCGTATTTCCTCATCGTGATGGGTAAAAACCAGGGTAATGAATTGCCCCGCCTTATAGTTTATTTTTTTGCCAGATATCTCGCTCAAAAAAAAGGTTGCCGTATCGGGTGTTTCCCATTTTATGGCTTCAATTTTTAGCTGAAGCATTCCGGTCAGGCTGTAAGAATAAGTTTACCAAACTGGGACGAATTTTCCATTTTATCAACAGCTTTTTGGGCCTTTGCCAACGGAAACACCTCATCGATTACCGGTACTATCTGATGCTTGTTAACAAGATCAAGCATCCCTTTAAAATCATCTGGTGAGCCCATAGTAGTTCCTAATATCTGCAGCTGTTTCCAGAATATTTTTCGTCCGTTTAGCGGAGGGATATTGCCTGCTGTACCTCCGAAAAAAACAATTCGTCCTCCGGGATTAGCTATATCCAACAGCTTATCAAAACCATGGCCCAAAGCGCTGTCAATGATCACATCAAACCCGCCTGCCATTAGCTGTAATTGCCCTACCCAATCCTGAGCTTTGTAATTTGCACCGGCGCATGCTCCTAATTGCCTGGCACGTTCTATTTTCTCACCAGAACCGGATGTTACAAATACCTGGCAGCCTGCCGCAACCGCCCATTGCAGTGCGAAAGTGCCTGCGCCGCCGCCTATACCGGTGATCAATACCTTATCACCCTTTTTCGCTTTGGCTTTGGTAAACAGGGCGCGGTAGGTGGTCATACCTGCCAGTGGCAACGCCGCGGCTTGTTCCCAGCTCAAATGCGCAGGTTTGGGATAGAGGTATTCGGCTTTAACCTTCACATATTCGGCAAAGGTGCCGTTTTCTGGTAGGCCCAATATGGTAAAGTCGCGGTTTTGATATTCAGCATGATCGCCCCAGTTAAAGCAGGGGTTAATGATCACCTCTTTGTTCAGCCATTTTTTATCTTCGTCACCAGCCACTTCGGCGACCATACCCGCACCATCAGAGCCTAATATGCACGGGTATTTTATCCCGGCATATTTGCCTGTAGTGATCCAATAATCTCTGCGGTTTAAAGCCGCGGCTTTTATCTGCACCAAAACCTCACCCGCACTTAAAACAGGTTTTTCAACTTCTTTTAATACAAGCGGTTTGTCGGCTGCTTCTAAAACAATGGCTTTCATATGGGATATCTTAACAGTATCTAAAGACTATCAAAATTAAAATAAATATCACTATTTACTTTACGATAATACTCCTTTTATCCCGATAATATCAGAAGGTGTATTTTACGCCCAGGCCCGGTGCAATGTCAAAAAATGGACCTGTGGCCAGCTCAACTCTCGGGTTCAAATCAAGACTAAGGGCAATGGGCGATTGGGGGATCACATATTCGAGCCCGATTACGCCATCGGCGCCTACTAATATCTGGCTGCTGGTGTATACTTCGTTATCACCATTAAACCTTTTGTACACACCTGCCCCCACAGCGCCAACATGCGCGCCGAAGCCATAATAGAACCTGAATCCATCAACACCAAATGCTTTTTGGTTGATCTCGTACAAACCGGTTACAACCAGTCCGTGTGATCTAAATCCTAAAACACCCTCGATAGAAGTGGTGGTATTCATAAAATATTTGCCGGATATTCCGTTCTCGAAACCGCCAAATTTTAATCCCGCGGCGAATTGATAATTAGGTTTGTATTCCTGTGCGTTTGAGTTTTTACTGATCAGTAAAAAGGCGGCTAAAATAAGTAGTAGGTAAGTAGCTTTTTTCATAGTGTATTTACACAATAGGTGCATCAAATGTTTGTGCAAATAACGTTAGTTTTTCTGATTTAATTGTCTTTGAGGCTATTACATCCTATAGCTAATTGATTTTCAGTTATAAAAAGTTAATTTTTAACCGGCTTTTGTTAGCAGGAATGATGGCTCAATTCATCCAAAATAAAGATAATAATAAATGAGTGGTGCGTTGATGAAGGAAAATTCCAATAAAAAATAGGCTAAATTAGACCCAAATTTAACTGAACTAATTATGAGGGGATTTCTTAAGAGGGAAGGAAAATATAAGCTATTCGCGATTTTACTATTGACATTTTTGATACCTGTGGGTTGTGTGCAAGGGCAGCTGAGTAAGGATGAAGGAGAATATAAAAACGGCGTGGTAGTATGCGCTTATCCCGATGCGGCACAGGTGGGATTGAATATATTAAAAAAAGGTGGTAACGCGGTTGACGCGGCAGTGGCCGTACAGTTTGCGCTTGCCGTAACACTGCCCGAAGCAGGCAATATAGGCGGGGGCGGTTTTATGGTTTACCGCTCGGGTAAAGGGGAAACCAATACTTTAGATTTCAGGGAGAAAGCGCCTGCTATGGCTGGCCCAAATATGTATCTGGACTCAGCAGGGAATGTGATACCGGGAATGAGTCTCTCCACTCACCTGGCCTCAGGTGTACCGGGCTCGGTTGATGGGATGGTACAGGCGCATTTGAAATACGGGCACCTGAAATGGGAAGACCTGGTTCAACCGGCTATCGACCTGGCTCGTAACGGGTTTATGATTACCAAACACCTTGCTAACGACCTGAACCGCACACAGGCAGAATTCAAAAAACTGAACGAGGGCAAAATTTATATGATCAGGGATACCCCCTGGAAAGAGGGCGATCTGCTGGTACAGGAAGATCTGGCTAAAACTCTGGAACAGATCCGCGATAAAGGCAGGGCCGGGTTTTATGAGGGTGTTGTGGCCGATGAATTGGTAGCCGAAATGCAAAGAGGCAAAGGGCTGATCTCCAAAACCGACCTGCAAAATTACCACGCGGTTTGGCGCCAGGCCCTTATCGGGAATTATAAAGAATATAGGATCATCACCATGCCGCCACCATCAAGCGGGGGGGTTGCGCTATTACAATTACTGCAAACTGTAGAGAAATACCCTTTGAGCAGATGGGGTTTTAATCGCGATTCCACTGTGCAATTAGTGGTGGAAGCCGAGCGCAGGGTATATGCCGACCGTTCGAAGTATTTGGGCGACCCCGATTTTTATAAAGTGCCGGTGGATAGCTTGTTAAAGCCCGCCTATAATTTATCGCGGATGAGTAATTTTAGCTGGGATAAGGCAACGCCAAGCGTGAGCATATTGCCGGGTAAATTTGTTGGTTACGAGAGCGACCAAACCACCCACTACTCCATTGTTGACCGCGATGGCAACGCAGTATCCATTACCACCACGCTGAACGGTGGTTTCGGCTCCAAGATATTTGTAAAGGGTGCAGGTTTTTTACTGAATAATGAAATGGACGACTTTAGTTCGAAACCCGGTGTCCCCAATATGTTTGGCCTGGTTGGCGGCAAGGCTAACAGTATACAACCTGGTAAACGGATGCTATCCTCCATGACGCCCACCATTATTGAAAAGGATGGCAAATTGTTTATGATAGTAGGCACGCCCGGCGGGTCAACCATTATTACTTCGGTTTTTCAAACGATATTGAATGTGATAGAGTTTAACCAAAATATGCAGCAGGCTGTCAACTCAAAGCGTTTTCATCACCAATGGCTGCCTGATGTGGTTTATGTAGAAAAGGATGCATTAGACGGTGACGACCGTCTTAAGCTGGAGCAAAAAGGCTATAAAATAATTGACAGCGGCCCAAGCGGGCGAGTTGATGCCATACTGAAAACAAAATCGGGCTACTACGAAGGTGGCGCCGACCCGAGAGGGGACGACACAAAGCTGGGGTGGTGATTTTCAGTTTGCAGTTCTCAGTTTGCAGTGGGCAATTTGCCAATAATAAAACTGCTTTGTGTTTACCACAACTGCAAACTGCCTACCGCCCACTGCAAACTGAAATAACACTTGTATAATCAATCTGCGTACTTTAAGTTTGTCGGTGATGCCTACTAATATCAAACACCAGGAAACGATCGACTATTTTGTGAAAATAGTTTGGCAAACAATGGCCAACCGCTATAACAATTTGGTCACTGAATTTGGCATTACGCAATCTATCGGGTACCTTCTCATCAATATTGATGAGAAGGAAGGGACTACGGTTTCGCAGGCGGCATCGCTGTTGGGGCTTAAAACAACCAGCTTATCGCGTATGCTGAACCAGCTGGAAAAAACAGGACTGATCTACCGCGAATCAAATGAAGGCGATAAACGCTCGGTAAAAATTTACCTCACAGAGTTAGGCAAGGAAAAACGCCACCTGGCCCGCGGCGTGGTAAGGCAGTTCAACAATTACCTCAATAAGCACATTAGCGAGCACGATAAGCAATACTTGACCGATATGCTGAAAAAGATCAATCAGCTCACCATCAATTATAAGCCGGAATAGGGATTAGGCGTCTAAGTTGGCAGTTTAAAGTTTGCAGTGGGCAATGTTTTTTTGCTGCAAACTGCCTACTCAAAACTGCAACTGAAACTGTCCACTTTTCAGTGCGTTCCATTTTTTGCAGGTGGAACACTTTGGAACGGTATCAAAAGTTAAATTTTTTAACTATTGATGTACTGACAAAACAGTGTCAGTACATTCCTCAGTCCGGTTGTGTAAATTTGTATATACCGGTTGACTCATCTTGATAGCTATTGATTAAGGGAAAAAGCGTTAGGGATTAAAACGGATACCGGCCATGAGCTCAAGGCCTGCGCAGTATGAGTGTAAAGCCCGCCCGCTGGTAAGCGGGAACGCCCGTATCAGTTTAGCCTGCATCAAAATAAAAGGCTTAAAACTACGTTTAAAATACCTGTTTGGACAGGAAAACGAGTTTACAGGTGGATTGGTTTGAACGGTACTTTACTACCAAATTGTTAAAAAATGTTAAGCAGTCGTTTTTGAATTATAAAACGATAAATTTGCCGATTGAAACCTCCATGCTTGCATGGAAGCTTCACCACCTTTTAAAAACAATTTATATAGGTGAAATTTAAATGAATAAGTGGCTGTTACCAATATTATTTATTTGCTGCGGAGTGAGCGGGTGTATTAAATCAAATAGTGATTTGCAAAAGGCAAAGGTGCAGGCAGTTATTGATGATAAGATCATTGCAAATTATATAGCTGCTAATAATTTAACAGGAACCGCGCTAAAAGTTAACGACACTACCGGGGTTTATTATATAATTGAACAACCCGGGGTTGGGAATGACCTGTTCAGCTCATCAACCCTGGTAACATTGGGTTATACCGGTAAACTGCTTACAACTCAAAAGGTGTTTATAGCAACAGGTACCACTTATCATCCAGCTTTTCAGCTTGGGCAGGTGATAGTAGGATGGCAATTGGGGATACCAAAAATTAAAAAGGGGGGAATAGTAAGATTACTTATACCTTCGCGGGATGCTTACGGGGCTTATGCACAGCCGCAAATAGGCTTGCCCGCAAACGCGGTACTCGATTTTGAGATACAGCTTTATAACATACAGAATTAATTAATATAGATGAAACAAATACTATTTTCCCTTTTACTGCTTTCTGCTGTTAGTTTGGTATCGTGCCGCAAAAGCGGCCTTCAGTCGGACATCAAGCAATATGACCAGCAGCAGATATTAAGCTACATAGCAGCAAATGGCATAACAAACGCCCAAAAAGATACGGTAGGCGGCGACACCACCGGGATGTATTACCAGGTGCTTAATGTGGGCAACGGCGCGTTGTTAAGTTACCCGGATTCGGTATCCTTTGTTTATACCATCAAATCATTTGACGGAAAATTTATCGCATCCGATACCGTAACAAATCATTATGATAACTACCTGGGCCACGTTTCACCCAATGGCCTGATGCTGGGTATCAATAACGACCTGATGAAAAAGGGTGGCAAAGTAAGGTTTTTCATCCCTTCGCATTTGGCCTATGGGGTAAACGGTACTGGTACCGGGAGCAAAACCATTACCAACGGCAGGATAGCCGGAAACCAATGTCTTGATTACACAGTAGAGGTGATCAATGATGAGAAGGCCTATGATCAGCTGGTGATAAAAAATTACCTGGCTGCCAATAACCTGACCGGGCAGTATACAGAAACTGCCTCGGGTTTATGGTATAAAGTTACTACGCCCGGTACCAGTACTGATCCTATTACTTATAATTCTACAGTTACGCTTACTTATACAGGCCTTTTACTTAACGGAACTATTTTTGACCAGTTCAATACAACAGGCGGCACGCAATTTAATATTCCTGATGTAGTCCCTGGTTTCCAGGAAGGTTTGGAACACGCTACTGCTGGATCCTCTATATCATTCATTATGCCTTCGGCATTGGGTTACGGTGCAACAGGTGGCAGCGGGATACCTGCGAATTCCTGTTTAAGATACGACTGTGCGATTATAACGGTAACACCTTAATTTTTGCTTAATGCTGCTTTAAACGCCTTTAAACAGCATTCGCGGGCAAAAGCGTGATCGATAATGGGCTTTGGGTACTTGCTGAAGTCGGCATATTCCGGAACCCATTTTTTGATATAAGCCAATTGCGGGTCGAATTTCTTTAGTTGTGAATCAGGGTTGAAGATGCGGAAATAAGGTGCGGCATCCGTTCCCGATCCTGCCGTCCATTGCCAGCCGCCCACATTGCTTGCCATCTCGTAATCCAATAGTTTGCGCGCAAAGTAACGTTCGCCCCAGCGCCAGTCTATCAGCAGGTCTTTACTCAAAAAACTGGCAACTACCATGCGCATGCGGTTGTGCATATAACCCGTAGCATTCAGTTCGCGCATCCCGGCATCCACCAGCGGGTAACCAGTTTGACCATCGCACCAAGCCTTAAATTGCTTTTCGTCATTCGCCCATTGAATATGGTCATATTCCGGCCTGAAAGCATGATCCATCGTTTTTGGGAAATGGTAGAGGATCATCATATAAAACTCACGCCAAATCAGCTCATTCAGCCAGGTTTTTTCGTGATAACTATTTGCCTTGCGCGCCAACTCCCGTATGCTTATCGTACCGAATCTCAAGTGCAAACCAATATGCGAAGTACCTTGAATTGCCGGGTAATCTCTTTTTTCCTTATAATCACTGATCACATCTTCATAACGTAGCGAGGGAAGCTCCCGGTTGCTTTTTTCAAACCCCATTAACTTTAAGGGCGGGATTAGGTAGTCGGTGTGTTTATACAGGTTGTGCAGGTATTTTTCCGTTGGGTAGGCTTCCAGGTAAAAAGGCGTTAAGGTTTGATACCATTTTCGCTGATAGGGGGTGTAAACAGTGTAGGGCTTGCCGTCATCCTTTACCACTTCGCTCTTCTCGAAGATCACCTGGTCCTTGTAGCTCTTAAATTCGATGCCATTTTTATTTAGTTTAGACCGGATCGCTACATCCCGTGCGTTGGCGTATGGCTCATAATCGTGATTGGTGTAAACGGTTGCTATGGTATATTCTTTTAAAACAATATCCCAAGCCTCACCTGCATCAGCATATTTTACCAACAGGCCACTGCCATGCTTTTGCAGTCGCTTATCAAGGGTTTCAATAGTTTGATGGATAAAAGTAACGCGGGCGTCGTCCTTATCTTCCAGTTGATCCAATATCGCGCGGTCGAAAATAAAAAGGCACAATACCAGGTGCTTCCCTTTAAGGGCATGATACAGCCCCGCATTATCATCCAGCCTCAGATCGCGCCGGAACCAAAAAATATTTATGGGAGATTTATTCATAAATTATGTCTTATACTTTGAATTCCCCTCTTGAGAGGGGGCGCGTTTGGTCGTGTGAGAGCAGGGGTGTGTCATTAGCCGGTCTTGAAAATGACACACCCCTGCCCCTCTTGAGAGGGGAACCCTACACACGGCCTTAAAAAAGCATAATTATGATAATTAACCATATATCTCCTTTAAAGCCCCCGCCAATTCAGGATATTTAAAAACATAGCCTTCTTTTTCAATTTTTTGGGCTGATGCTTTTGTGCTGCCCAATATGATAATGCTCATTTCGCCAAGCAAAAGTTTAAAAACAAATGAAGGTACCTTTATCGGCCATAGCGGCCTGAACAATTGTTTGGCTATCGCTTTCATTAGCTGCTTATTGGTGACAGGGTTTGGCGCCACCATATTATACACGCCGCTGAGGTGTATATTTTCTATCCCGTACAAATACAGGGCAACTACATCCTGCCAGTGTATCCAGGGTATCCATTGTTTGCCCTTGCCGAACGCGAGACCTATGCCCAATTTAACAGGTAGCGACATTTGCGGCAACGCGCCGCCTTTTTTATCCAGCACCACCCCGGTGCGGAATTTTACTATGCGCAGGCTTAATGCTTTTCCCTCGTCCACAGCCTGTTCCCAGGCTACACAGCATTGAGCCATAAAATCGGTATTGGGCGGGCTGTCTTCAGTCAGCAGTTCATCGCCCCGGTCGCTGTAATATCCTGTTGCCGATGCCGAAATAACAGCGCTTACTTTATTGGGCTTGCTTTTTATAACACGGTAAATTAACTCAATTGACCTGGTGCGGCTTTCAATGATCTCTTGTTTGCGTTTGGCTGTCCATTTTTTATCGGCAATACCTGTGCCCGCTAAGTGAAGCACGGTATCTACCTCATCAATACAATGCTCATCTATTTCACCTTTGCCGATGTTCCATAAATAGGTTTTCACCTGCGGATCTTTGCCGGGTTTTCGGCTTAAATGGCTTACCCGGTAACCACGCTCTAACAGGGCCGAGGTCAAAGCTTTGCCGATCAGTCCGGAACCACCGGTAATAAGAATATGTTTGTTATTTGCGGGTTGCCTGCTCATATAGTTGAGGTAAGTTAACCTATTTATTACCAGATAAAGACCCAGGTTGTTTTATTAAATAATAAATTGCTACTATCCACAAAATAAGCTATCATTATCTATGATAAAAAAGGAAATTTTTACCATACCGGGTGCCAAAGGCCAAATAGATGAAGCTAAGTAAGCAAATTAAACCTATAATTGATTTAGTATGATAATTCGAAGGGTTGAATCCAAACGATACCTTGGGCCACGCATAGCCGCCACATTAATAGATTATGGTATTTATTTTATACTATTCTTTCTCTACGTGTACACATTTGGTCAAAAAACAGATGAAGGTGGTTATGAAATAAATGGCGTGCTTGCTTTGCCTATCCCCATATTTTGGTTTTTATATTTTGTTGTTTTAGAATCGGTCAATCAGGCAACTCCCGGTCATGATATTTGCAAATTGATAGTAGTGCAAACAAGCGGCGAGAGAATTACATTTTCAAACGCTTTGAAACGCCGCATCATTGATATCATTGACATTTTCTTTTACGGAATACCTGCTATAATCTGTATTTGTAATACGCCTAAGTATCAAAGATTAGGCGATCTGTTTGCTGATACTTTGGTGATTAAAAAATCAGATATAGTAGAAACTGAAGTTGTATTTTAAATCTATGATAAAAAAGGAAATTTTTACCATACCGGGTGCCAAAGGCAGAAACATGCTGATGGACCTTACTTATGACGATAACAACCCCAAAGCGCCGTTGGTGATTTTTGCACATGGCTTTAAGGGGTTTAAAGACTGGGGTACGCATAATATGGTGGCACGCTATTTTGCCGAAAACGGGTACCGATATTTAAAGTTCAATTTCTCACACAACGGTACCACACCCGATAAGCCGATAGATTTTGCCGACCTGATCGCTTTTAGTGAAAATACATTTTCGATTGAGTTGAACGATCTGAACGCGGTGATAGATTTCGCCTGCAATGGTTCGTCCATACCACCTGCTGATGGTGTTAACCTTATCGGGCACAGTATGGGCGGCGGTATCAGCATTATAAAAACGGCGGAAGATAAACGGGTAAATAAGCTGGTTACAATGGCTTCTATCTCGGGCTTCCGCAACCTGTGGCCGCATGAGGCGGAAGTGCAGTGGAAGATACAAGGCATCATGTATATCCATAACGCGCGCACGGGGCAGCAGATGCCATTAAAATCAGCCCTGCTTGATGACCTCGAAGCACATCCCGCACGCTTAAACATTTTAGATAAAGCCGCTGCCATCAAACAACCCTGGCTCATCGTCCATGGTGATGTTGACCCGACGGTTCCACTCAATCATGCCAAAGAACTAAAGGCCGCGCAACCTGCTGCTGAGCTACTGGTACTTAAAGGCGCAGATCATACTTTTGGCAGCTCCCACCCCTATGGAGCTACTGCTTTACCTATATTATTAGAACAATTTTGCGCGAGGGCAGTACAATTCTTCAAATAAATGATGACTTTAAAGTCATAAAATGATCAACCTTTGAATGTTTTAATACGTAAGCAGTTAATTATAACGATAATTGTGCATGAGTTTAGATAGCGCCGTAAAAAAGGGCGGCAAATTCCTTAACCCTATCCCTACTAATGCAGGCGGCTTCGGTAAACTAATACCGATACTATGGGAGTATATGAACAACAAAGCCGAGGTAGTTCCTAAACAAGCCCTTGGCCCATTTAAAACCAATACGTCAGTTTATAAAAAACCTCCTGCAAGTGGTTTGAGAATCACCTGGGTAGGGCACTCCAGTTTATTGATTGAGATAGACGGCACCCGGATACTTACCGATCCGGTATGGAGCGAAAGGGCGTCCTTTTCATCACATATAGGGCCAAAGCGTTTTTTTGAGCCCCCTTTACGGCTAAATGAACTGCCTGCGCTGGACGCGGTACTCATATCCCACGATCATTATGATCACCTGGATGAAAATACCATCAGGCACTTTGCAGGGACTAAGATGCAGTTTTTTTGTTCATTAGGTGTAAGTCAACATTTGGAAAAATGGGGCATCAACAACAGTTATGTCACTGAGGTAGATTGGGGCGATAGCGTGATGATAGGGAAGGACTGTGTATTGACCGCTACGCCTGCCCGGCATTTTTCAGGCAGGGGGCTAATTAACCGTAACGAAACACTATGGTCGTCATTTGTGATCAAGGGGCCGAAGCATAATATCTTTTTTGGGGCCGATTCGGGCTGGTTCCCCGGCTTTAAAGAGATTGGCGATACCTTCGGGCCGTTCGATCTGACGATGCTGGAAATAGGCGCTTATGGCAAAAACTGGCCCGATATACACATGGGGCCCGATCATGCTGCCAACGCTCACCTGGCGCTTAGAGGTAAATTGATGATGCCGATACACTGGGGCACCTTTAACCTGGCCCTGCATGCCTGGGATGAGCCTATAGAAAAGCTATTACAATTCGCCAAAGAGCGAAAGATCAAGCTCTTTATCCCCGAGCCTGGTAAACCCACCGAGGTGAAGACTGCGCTTAATTCCGAGTGGTGGAAGCAGAAATCGGAAGTCTGAAGTCAGAAATCAGATGCTTCCTGCAGCTCTATCCAATTCCCATCTTCCCGGATAATATTGATCAACTCATCAAGCGCGTTGGCCGAGCTGATATTTTTCTTAACAGCTTCCTTGCCGCGGTAGAGGGTTACCTTATCCGTACCCGAACCCACATAGCCGTAATCAGCATCCGCCATCTCGCCGGGACCGTTTACGATGCAGCCCATGATGCCAATCTTTAGTCCTTTGAGGTGACTTGTACGGCTGCGGATCATTTGCGTGGTGATCATCAGATCGAACAAAGTGCGCCCGCAGCTGGGGCAGGAGATATATTCTGTCTTCGATATCCGCGACCGCGTGGCCTGCAAGATACCAAATGAAGTAGAGGTAATTATTTTAGCTTCAACCTGCGGGGCATCGATCCAGATACCGTCACCAAAGCCATCAACGAGTAGTGCGCCGAGGTCGGTGGAGGCGAATAGTTGTAAGTCAGTAATAGCCCCCTCTAAATCTCCCCCGGTAGGGGAGACTTTTTCAATTAAGCCCCTCTCTCCCGGAGAGGGGTTTGGGGTGAGGCTGAAATAACTTCTTTTAATAATAACAGGCACCTCCAACTCCATTTCTTCCATCTTAAAGAAGAAGGAACGTTGGTCAGCCATGCCATGCAGGGCATCGGTTTCCAATACAAAAACAAGGCTTTTATCTAAAGGCAATAACCCAAACTCTTCTGAATCAATATCAGCAGTCTTTAGCCTCACCAGGTTTAATGCTGACGAACGGTCATCCGCCTTAATATATTCAGGTAAAGTAAATACCGGGTGGCACATAGTTTTATCAACCAGTTTTTGCCAGGTTGGATAATTGTACAACTGCTTTAAATTGCCGGGGAAATTGAACGAAGGCAGACTATCAGCCAAATAAACAAAATCAACCGATTGCTCGGCCATATTGTATTTATCCAGTAAAGGCGAGTATAAATACCCGGCATCATTCAGCACAGCAGGGTCTTTCAAATTGGCGCGCGACAGGTCGATCACTACCCGTGGCACCATGTGTCCGCCTATGAAAGCATTAGCTTCGTAAGTGTGGCGTTTTTTGTATTCGTACGGATTGTGTTTTGAGTGGTGAGTCATTTCTGACTTCCGACTTCTGACTTCCGACTTCCGACTTCTCTCAACATACCTATTCACTAAAGCAATCGCCACAGGCGCTTCCGCTTCTGGTTCTTCGGTAAGGGATACGCGTACAGTATCGCCAAGACCGTCTTCTAACAAAGTACCGATACCTACGGCAGATCTGATACGGCCATCTTCGCCATCGCCCGCTTCGGTAACGCCTAAATGTAGCGGATAATTCATCCCTTCGGCCACCATGGTTTCAACTAATAGACGGTAAGCCTGTACCATTACCTGTGGATTGCTCGATTTCATCGAGATTACCAAATTATAATAATTCAGCATTTCGCACATCCGCATAAACTCCATGGCCGATTCCACCATACCCTGTGGGGTATCGCCATAACGGCTCATGATCCGATCGGACAGCGAACCATGATTGGTGCCGATACGCATGGCCGTGCCATATTCCTTACAAACTTTCACCAATGGCGAAAACTTCTGGTAAATGCGTTCCAGTTCGCCCTGGTATTCGGCATCGGTATAATCTATCTGGTCGAATTTCTTTTTATCAGCATAGTTGCCGGGGTTTACACGCACTTTTTCAACTATACGAGCGGCGACCTCGGCGGCATTTGGGGTAAAATGTATATCGGCTACCAACGGAGCAGTATAGCCACGCTGGCGCAATTGTTTTTTTATTTCAGCAAGATTTTGAGCCTCTTTAATACTTGGCGCGGTGATGCGGACATACTCACAACCGGCTTCTATCATACGGATAGATTGCTCTACCGTGCCGATGGTATCCATGGTATCGGTGGTGGTCATGCTTTGAATGCGGATAGGGTTATTGCCGCCCATAGGCACGTCGCCGATAGCAACCTCGCGGGTCACAAAACGGGAGTATTGGGTTAGTGAGTTACAATAACGGCCTTGCAGCACCTTAACAGCATCAGCATTCATGCAGCAAATTTACGAAAACTATTGTTGCAAGGTTGTAATGTTTCAATTTGTAAGGTTAGTTACAAGGTGTTGTAAATTATAGCTACTTTAGTGTTGCCTTAACTACATCATCATGAAAAACATTTTATACATCTTATTGATAACAAGTTTGTTCTTCTCCTGCAAAAGCAATACGAAACAGGCTGCTAAAGACTCCACCAACACCATTAACTCAACCGACAATAAAGGCGCGGGCCTGATACAAAAATTCAAGCCCATTATCCAGGGTGTTTGGGTTAAAAAGGATTATATCGATAAGGTGCTCAGTAAAAAATCCCCGTTAGCAGCGGCAGATGAAGCTACCGGAATGACTACTATGTATATTAATACAGATCGTATTAAAGGCGATAGTATAACGGTACCTGTAGGCTGGGGAAATCATGAGGGGAGCGAATTAATGCTCAAGTTTCGACCAGGAAAAGCTGCCTCAACAATACAATTTGGGGATGGCGATTTGGGTTATTCTGTTGAAAATGGTGATACTCTTTTAGTCATATCCAGATTGGATGAAGATGAAAAGAAGATCATCACTACAAAATACAGTAAGGCGTTAAACAAGCAACCGGATGGCGATTTGGGTTACGGAATGGCTTATATTATTAATAAAAACCTGGTTGCAGGAAATTATACCCTCACGGACAGTACGGGAACGAGTTCCAAAGTAACTTTTAATGCCGATGGCAAAGTTTCGGGTTTTTATAATTTCAAAGAATTTATGATCAACATAGATCTTAATTCTGATCCGATGGAAAACCTGGATGAGATCGGGTTTGATTATGATAAAAAGGATCATGCGTCTTATTCTTTTAAAATCGACGCTAACAATTTAAATCTATATGCTACCCATCCCAATGCTGATTCCACAGAACTTGTTTTAGGTAAATTGGCATATAAATTAGTACGGCAAAAATAATTTGATCCATGAGCGAAACCATTGAATATCCCTACAGTAAAAACTCTGCTTTTTTTGGGGTGGCGCTGCCGCTTGTTTTCTTCGCTCTTACTTTTAATAACCTGAGATATTCTTTTTTAAGCGGTTATACCATTAGCTGGATGATCATCACCTTTGCCGACCTGGTATTCCTTTCGCTATTTGTTTTTGTGCTGATCAAACGGCTGATACCGGCCTTCAGAAATGAGGTTGCGTTGGAGCTGAATGAACAAGGCATAACTGATTATACCCGCAACATTGTAATAGAATGGAGCGATGTAAAAGACGTTAACATGGAGCGGGGTCGGAGTTTTTCCAAAATGGTGATCGACCTGAAAGAAGAAACAGATTACGGCAAACAGATCGCCATCTCATTAAGATGGGTAGCAGGAAAAGACCTCGAGATATGTGAAACTACGATGGCTTATTTTGAGGAGATGAGCGGGATAAAGTAGCAGTTTAAATGGATATTCACTGCCACCGTTACTAAAAACTGCCACTAATACTTCTCCTCATCCATCATCTTAATTGCCGCATCGTATTTGGCGATCAGGCTTTGGGCGCGATCAAAAGCCCAGCCTTTATAATTATCGCGCATCAATATCAGTGTGGCATGTATATTTTCGGGCTTTCTTGATTCGCGGCTTAATAATACATCTGCAACCTTTTCTTCCACTTTATCAATCCTGGCTTGGTTGTTATAAATATCGGTCAGTTTGGAAATGAGTTCGAAACTGGCCTTTGAGCTGATATTGTTGCTTTTGGCTATATCCCAGGCCACCGTATTCAGATCCCGGTTCACTACGCCTTCGGGGGCGATGTAACGGAGGTTAAATTCGTCATTCGATATTATCTTTTGCTGAAAGGCTTTTGAATTTAAAGCGGAGTCAATGTTTTTTAACACCTGCTTTTGATAAGCGTACTGTTCTTGTTCGGCTGTCTTATTATTGATCAGCTCTTGTTTAATGTTGTTCAATAATTCGCCGGTGGCTTTCTTTTCGTGGAGGTTGGTGATGTACTCCGTGAGGATCAGCGCAAGCAGTACACTGAATATGATCAGGGCCGACTCACCGAGATACTCCTTAAAGTCGCGCAGAACATATACATGCGGCGCTACCTTTTTATGATCCTGTTTTGATTTTGCAGAATGAGCAGGCTTATCTTCTTCCATCAGGTAAGTAATTATACCTTAAAAGTAAGAAAGTATTTTTAGATGGGAAAACTGCAGTAAGGTTATACCCGGTTAAGGATTGACCTGCTGTTTTAATATCTTACGAAGGTTGCGCTTTTCTGTGGCTACCTGCTTTTTTCTTTCAAGCTCAGGCTGATAATACAGTTCGTCAAATTGCTTCTTGCTGTCCTTGTAGCTTTTTACAGCACCTAATAGGTGCATCAGGTGTATATATTGCCAGGCAAGATCAAGTTGCATGGGTTTAAACCCGCTCCTGGCACTTTTTGGGAATAAGTGGTGGTTGTTATGCCATTCGCCGGCCACAAAACCCGGCCATATCTGGTTTACAGACTTATCCTTATTATTAAAATCTATTCCATCGCGCTGTACACCGGTACCTTTGGCGTGTCCCTCGTAATTAAAGGTACGTACACCAACGGCCCAAAATCCTGCCGCGCCAAACAAAGTGCAAGCCAGGGCAGGACCGCCCAAAAGATAGAAAACTGTAAACCAGAAACTCCAGTTTAAGACCCACGAAAGTACCGCACGACCTGGGTTTACATAAGAACCCCATTTTTGATACTGTGCATAGGTATTGGCTTTAACACCTGTATGCTGCATTAATAACTTAACCCGTCCGTAATCAGCTTCGCTCATTTCCTTTGCAATGGGTTGATGGTTTACATCGGCCAAAAAGCAATATAAAAAGCCCCCGTAAGCATTATAAGGATCGCCAGGCTGATCTGATTTGGCATGGTGAACATGATGCGATATCACATAAATTTCTTCGGGAATAACATTAAGGGTGAGGTTTTGTGTAAAAAACCGCCAGAAATTATTGCGGAATTTATAAGCGCCGTGGGTGCAATACCGGTGATGCCAGATGGTACCATGGGTGCCCATAATGATCATACTGTATAAAAAAGCTGCAAGCAACATATACAGGCTGAAAAAATGAAAAAGAAACAACAAAAAGAATGGTGCAAGGCACAATACCTTAAGCCAACTAAAAAATGGAAGCCAATTTTTGCGGTCTTTAAATACGTTTAACCTCGAAAAAAACTCGCTGAATATTTGCCCGGGGGTTGGTTTAACTAAATCTCCGCCTGTATCCTTCCATCCATAAGAAGGAACTTGTAATACATTATCTAAAAATGCCATCAGTTAATAATTTAAAATATAAACAGGCTTAGAATGTTCAGTGATAGGTTCCTGGGGTATGGTAGGATAGATTAGCCAAAAAGTTGGCTTATATGCTCTTTTCATGTTATCCGGTTCGAAAAAGCTTAAATATCACCGGATGAAAAAGCTGGCAATGCCTAAGTTTGGGAGTAAATAGTTAAAGTGGGTTAAAGACTCACTCAAAGATATGTAATTAAAATGTAAAAAATACACTAATCAGCTATAATTTTTCTTTGATACTTGTATAATATCAAACGAGAATCAACGATGAATGTTGCCTTAAAATAAAATAAACGTTAAATTTTTTTACCAAAAAGAAATATACTCGGTGTAGGCATCCCAAATGACCGGGGAGCTTTTTATTTTAATATAGGTATTTTTACATAAATAATTTGAGCTTATGGCAAAATCACAGGCAACCTTTATGAAGAAACAGCTTGAGAAAAATAAGCTAAAGAAAAGGGAAGATAAGCAGCAACGCAAACAGGACCGCAAAGAAAGTTCTCCAGGCGGCAGCCTTGAAAATATGATGGCGTATGTGAATGAGTTTGGAGAGATACTGCCCGAGCCGCCGGAAAAAAGCTAATCGTAAGTTTATTATAATTCCATCTTTATAATCCAGGCTATACCTCAACTACCGTTCAATTGCAATTATTATTTAAATAAGTACGCTTCCCGGCATTGCTATGTAAAACAAAACAGGCCCGTACGTACGGGCCTGTTTTGTTTGTTATCAACCTTAATTAAGTTTAATTATCATGTCCGTGTCCGTGGTCGCCGTGATCTTTATCTCCGCCATGTCCGTGGTCGCCGTGATCTTTATCTCCGCCATGTCCATGGTCGTGGCCATCACCATGATTATCCTGGCCATTGTGCCTTCCGTTATCATGCCAATGGTTGCGGTATTTATCATCCCGGCTGTCGCGGATTACCGCCTGGTCCCTACGGCCCCTGTAATTAGCATATCTTGTCCTATAATCATTGTCATAACGCCATGGCTGCGGACGGTTTATAACTACCTTATAGCCGTGATAAATATCGTAATTGCGATATCTTTCTGGAAGATATGCTCCCCGGGCCCATACATTACCGTTAAGATATACATACTGATGAGCGGGTATATCATAGTAAACGCCTATATCGGGCATATAATAATAATCGGCATGGTCATAACCAACAGGGCCCCACTCGGGCTGATTTCCAATATTCACACCCACGCTAAAACGTACCTGTGCGTCGGCTTTAAAAGCTAAGCAGCCTATTAAAATCGCTGCTGTAAAAATGATCTTCTTCATATAAAGTTTATTTGTTTGGATGTATGACAATTAACTAAGCATAAAGTTTAGTTTATATTTTATACTTCAAGATTTAGTACCTGCTGTTTGCCTCCTCTATTGCTCATCGGTATCCTTATCCTTCTCTTCTGCTTTTTTAGATATCATGGCCAACTGGGGTTTGCCGATCACTTTATAGTTGCCATCGCCTTTTAATATGGCGGCAACCTGATTTTTGTCCTGCATTATTTTTACAGATTGTGCCAGTTCCTTGTCATACTTAAAATTGGTTTCGTAACGGCCTTTTTCATAGTAGTAGCGCGATGCGATCTCATTTTCCAACACCTGCCTTATTTCTTCCTTGTTTTGCTGCAGGTCGTTCTTTTTACTGCTGAGCATTTTGGCCCTCAAGGCATCGTATTCAGATTCTATACTGGCAAATTGGTTTTCTTTGGTGGCTTCGGTCTTTAAGCTGTTCACCATTTTTTCAGTAGTGGTGGTATAACTATAATTCTTATCGGCCAGGTATTTTACAAAATCGCCATAGTCAGCATCTGTTAAATGGAATGACCTGGCATCAGTTATTTTACTATGGGTATTACGATACTGCGTTGCATAATCAAATATCAGCAGCTTAGCAACCAGCGCCTGGGTAACATTGGCAAAATGTTCCTGCTTTACAAATACATCCGGATAAATGCCGCTGCCATCATAAACCGAGCGCCCGTCTTTAGTTTTAAATTCATGGATAAGCGAGTCGGCAAATTTTACTACGCTGCCATCATCTTTGCGGTGGGCGTAATCGATCGCCTGGATACAGCGTCCCGAAGGAACATAATACTTAGCAATGGTGATCTTCACCAGGCTATTATAGGGCAAATTAAAGGTTTGCTGTACCAGCCCTTTGCCATAACTGCGCTGGCCAATAATTACCGCGCGGTCAAGATCCTGTAACGAGCCGGCCACAATTTCGGATGCCGAAGCGGAATGGCTGTTTACCAATACCACTAAAGGCAGGTTAGGTTCAAGCGGGGTGGCCTGAGTGCTGTAGGTAAAGTTTTTTTCTTTTATTTTCCCTTTTTGCGATACCACTTCCACATTTTTCGGCACAAACAGGTTCACAATTTTTACCGCTTCCTGCAATATCCCGCCGCCATTTGAGCGCAGGTCAAGAATAATGCCATTGGGGTTATTCTTTTTTATTTCGGTTAGCGCGGTGGTTACCTCATCAGCCGAGTTTTCTAAAAACTTATCGAGCTTTATATAACCCATATTGCCGTCAACCATGCCGTAATAGGAAACATTTGGCTGCTTTATCTCATCCCTGATCAATTTTTTTTCAGCCGGTTCAGAATTATCGCGTTTTATCAGCAACTTGATAGCGGCTCCCTTGGAGCCCTTTAAAAGCTGG
>JABDFM010000004.1 GCA_013286565.1 Bacteroidota bacterium | reverse complement strand
TTCAATTATCTGCTGATTTTGGCGGTGTGAATTTAAAGGCAATAAACCGGGGTAAGACCCCCCTCGGGCTAATTTTGATTGCCTTGGACAATTCGACCCAAGCACTTGAAGTGCAGGATCAGCATTACACAAATGCTGATAGCATAAATTATACAGTAAGGGGTTATGCCGCTACCCCAAGAAAATTTGGCGCTTATGTTACAGACGCATATGGCAATGTTTCTGACACGACGATATTGACCTTAACACCAATATTTGAAACGCTGATGGATAAGTCTTTGTTCTCGATCTATAGGCTACCGAGTGACAGCCCTACCGCTTACGGATGGGAAGTGCCTTATTTATGGGATGGTAAAACCGATGGTTATTCAAATGGCTGGCATACGGCTCCGGGTGCACCTCCACCAATACAGTGTACATTCAGTTTGGGGGTATCGGCGCAGCTAAGTCGGTTTATTATGTGGGAAAGACCAGACCAGTATGCATATGCTCATGGTAATCCGAGAGACTTTTCCTTCTGGGGTTCAAATAAACCAGCTCCGCAGGATGCAGCGCTGCCAGAATCAGCACCGGTTGGGACTGTAATTGGCGATTGGGTAAATTTAGGTAACTATCACTATCCAGATCCGCCATCGGGCCTTACTCCGGGCTTTACAAACGCGGCAGATGATGCATTTGTAGCCGCGGGCGTGAATTTCGATATTCCACCGGGTGCGCCTGTTGTAAGATACTTACGTTTTTACGTACATGATACATGGTCTGGTGGAGATTTCGCTCACGTAATGGAATTCTCATTTTATGGTAATCCCCAGTAACATTTATAAATGTTTAAATAAAAAATCATGAAGTTAATTTTAAAAATATCGATAATACTGATACTGGCCGCAGGCGTCATCAGTTGTGTAAAAAGGGATACCGAGTTTAAGAAATTCTTAAACGGGAAGGAATTGGTATATCCGGGTGTTGCAAATAACCCACACTCAGCACCGGGTAATTTGCGGGTGGAACTGTTATGGAACCCCAGCCCTGATCCAAGTATCATTAAGTATGTTATTTTTTGGAATAATCATGCCGATTCGCTTGTATATGCTTCTACGGATCATAATCCGGCTGATACATTAAAGGTCATTGTTCCAAACCTCAACGAGTATTCATATTCCTTTACTGTATTCTCCTATGATGCGTTAGGGAATAAATCAATACCACTTGATATCAATAATGTAAAAGTTTATGGGCCAAGTTATCAATCGGGCCTTGTAAACAGGGCCTATAAGGTGGCAAACCCTTACACCGTATCACCCAATGGAAATGTAACTCTCAACTTTTACAAAATTGATACAGCGAGTGAGTCATTCAGTTTCGCCCATAATACTTCAACCACTATCAGATATACCAACAGGAGCGGGCAAGCTGTACAAAAATTATTATACAGGGATAGCAGTATTACTTTAACCGATTTTAAGGGCGGCTCAACATTAGATTTCAGGTCGACATTTGTACCCGTTAAAGGCGCGATTGACACCTTTAATGTGAATAGTTATACGGTGTTCCCGCAAATATTCGGGTATGCTGCATGTGATAAATCAATATTCGCAAAAGTGAAGCTTCCAAATGATATGAATCCTTATGAATCGGATACAGACATAGACAGGCTTTGGGACGGAAGTGTTGGCCCGCAGGGATTTCCTAATATATTCCATAGTGATGGGGCACACCCGCTACCTCAAACACTCACCTTTGATATGGGTAAAATATATAATGGGCTAACCCAAATTGAGGAAACCGGGCGTAATTGCTGCCATAATCCAGACGATTTTGAAGTTTGGGGCATTACCGATATTACCAACGCGGCAACTACCTTGCAGCCAAATGATCCCGGATGGCCTGCAGAGGCTATTTCAAAAGGATGGATACTGCTTAAAGAGGTTAAAAGAACAGATGATGGACAGGCCACATTGAAGTTTAATCTGGATAACACCACAGCACCTGTTCGCTATGTACGGATCAGGGTAATTCATAATGCTGATGGTGAGCCCAATTATACCAATATGAGCCAGATCACCATGTATTATAACGTACTTAATTAAGCCCTATAGAAATTCAACCCAAACCACATGTTCAATGATCAATAAGTCATTCCAAAAGAATGGCTTGTTGATTATATGGAGGGTCATATTTGTGAGTACGACTTCTCCTTATATTTACATGGTCAGTTAATCAAATTAAATAAATGCCGGAATATCTTTCAGGGTTTGCAAAACCGTACAGTAAACTGAGTTTAACGACACTATTGCTTATTGTTTTCCTGTTTGCAAAAGGTCAGGATAAGCCTGTAATGGGTTCATGGAAAGGTTTTGAAAAATCAGAGTTCTCTATAGATGGGTATAAGGCTTACTATGTAAAACCAACGCATGCCTTACCTGGGAATCCATGGGTTTGGAGAGCTTCATTTCCCGACTGGCATACTGATATGGATAGTATCCTGCTTTCAAAAGGTTTTTATATTGCCTATCTAAGTGTAGATGACCAGTATGGAAGCCCGCGATCTTTACAGGTTTGGGATCGATTTTATAATTATCTGACCAATAAAATAGCACTTGCCCCTAGGGTAGCCCTTGAGGCCGTAAGCCGTGGCGCTCTATATGCCTATGGGTGGGCAAAACGAAATCCTGATAAAGTTACCTGCATATATGCGGAAACGCCGGTATGCAATATTAAAAGCTGGCCGGGCGGCAAAGAAAAAGGCATAGGTGATACAGCATTATGGAATCAGCTTAAGGCTGCCTATCATTTTACTGAAGCGCAGGCAATGGCCTATAATGATAACCCTATTGATAATTTGGAGGGGCTTGCATCCTTTAGGGTACCCATATTGCACGTAATAGGTTTAAATGATAAGCTGGCGCCACCCGCTGAAAACACCTACCCGTTTGCTCAACGGTACATAGCTGCCGGTGGCCCAATGAGCGTTTCCCCGGTAACTATTGGTCCGCAGGAATTACAGGGCCATCATTTCCCTATTGACAGGGCCGATTATTATGCCGCATTTATCTTCAATAATTCATTCCCCGTAAAAAAACAATTACCCTACAGTAATTACTATGAGATCGAAGGCGGTCTGAAGAACTTTTATAAAGTAGTTGCCACCCGCAAAAAGGCTACCGTGGCATTTCTGGGGGGCTCGATCACCTATAATCCCGGCTGGCGGCAAAAGGTATGCCGGTATCTCCAAGAGCGGTTCCCGGATGCGGAGTTTCATTTCATAGCAGCGGGGATACCTTCTTTGGGAAGCCTGCCACATTCCTTCCGGCTGCAGCGCGATGTGCTGGATTCAGGGAAAACAGATCTCTTATTTGTGGAAGCAGCTGTAAACGATAAGGCAAATGGTACGGATAGCATTACACAGGTACGCGCATTGGAAGGGATCATCAGGCATGCCAAAAAAAGCAACCCCGATATGGATATTGTAATGATGGCTTTTGCTGATCCCGAAAAAACAAGTGATTATAATAAAGGTATCGTACCTACAGAGATTAGTAATCATCAGTTGATATCACATCATTATGACCTTCCATTTATTAATATTGGTAAGGAAGTGAGGGATAAAATGAACAATAAGGAGTTTACCTGGGCCGATGATTTTAAGGACCTTCACCCAGCTGTTTTTGGACAGGAGCTATACTTTGCTACTATAAAAAGTTTGCTGCAGGATTGCTTTGATCATCAATCAGGTGGGATGAGCCCACAGAAAATAGCCTTACCCAAACCACTTGATAAGGCAAGTTTCCAAAATGGTAAATATTACAATATTAAAAATGCCCTATATAAAAATGGTTGGTCGATTACCGATAAATGGCAACCTGCCGATGGACTACCTACACGCGAAGGTTTTGTAAATATACCTGTATTGAGTTCAGACACACCGGGGGCAGAATTAGCGTTACATTTTAAAGGAACAGCCGTTGGCATAGCCATTGTTTCTGGTTCTGACGCTGGCATGATCTCCTATGCTATTGACAATGACGCATTTAAAAATCTCGACCTATATACCCCATGGAGCGGTATGCTTCATTTGCCCTGGTACCTGTTGCTTGGCAGCGATCTGAAAAATGGTAACCACGTTTTGAAGATCAGGATAAGTGAACAAAAAAATAAGGCGAGTAAAGGCAATGCCTGCCGGATAGTGAATTTCCTGGTTAACGAATAATTGATAAAATTTATATAAATACAAACATGATCAGGAGATTTTCCCCATTAATAACCGCATTAGTATGCTTAACTAATTTGTGCCTGGCACAGCAGCAACCTTTAAAATTATGGTACGATAAGCCCGCACAGGTTTGGGAAGAAACCCTGCCCCTGGGGAATGGCCGCCTCGGGATGATGCCAGATGGCGGTGTAATGAAAGAAAATATTGTTTTGAATGATATCACGCTATGGTCGGGTTCGCCACAGGATGCCAACAATTATGAGGCTTATAAAGCCTTGCCCGAGATACGCAAATTACTTGTGGAAGGGAAAAACGACGAGGCGCAGAAGTTAATTAACAAGGATTTCGTTTGTAAGGGTAAAGGCGGTGGCGGGGTCCCTTTTGGATGCTACCAGGTGCTTGGCAACCTCAGTTTTCAATTCAAATACAACAAAACTGATAGCGCGGATGTGAAATTTGAAAACTATGAGCGCGAACTATCTTTAAACAAAGCCATAGCGAAATGCACCTACAGGGTAAATGGTGTCACTTATACCCGGGAGTATTTTACAAGTTTTGGCAATGATGTAAGCATTGTAAAACTAACAGCAAATAAACCCGGCCAGCTCAACTGCAATATCTCCATTAGCAGGCCCGAAAGAGGAACAGCGTCTGTTAATGGCAATGAGCTGCAATTAAGTGGTCAGTTGGATAATGGTACCGATGGGAAAGGCATGCAATATCTTGCAAGGGCAAAAGCAAAATTAAAAGGCGGCACTATGAGCACGTCAAATAATACTTTGGTTATAAAAGGCGCAACCGAGGCAATTATTTACATTTCGGCCGGAACGGATTTTAAGGAAAAATCATTTAAACAAAAAACCGCCGCAATATTGGAGGCGGCATTAAAAACGCCATACACAGAAGAAAAGCAGCATCACATCAATAACTATCAGAAATTATTTAACAGGGTAAATATGAGCCTTGGGAATACAAATAACACAGGGGAAACAACCGATAAAAGATTGATATCCTTTCATAAGGACCCATCTTCAGATAATGGTTTGGCTGCTTTGTTTTTTCAATTCGGAAGGTATTTAAGTATTTGCAGTACAAGGGTAGGGTTGCTGCCGCCAAATTTGCAGGGCCTATGGGCCAATCAGATACAAACCCCATGGAACGGCGACTATCACCTGGATATAAACGTGCAGATGAACCACTGGCCATTAGAGGTAGCAAACCTTTCGGAACTGAACCTGCCGCTTGTTGAATTGGTAAGAGGTATGATAAAGCCCGGAGAAAAAACGGCCAAAGCTTATTACAATGCCGATGGCTGGGTAGCGCACGTGATCACTAATCCATGGCATTTTACAGAGCCGGGCGAAGAGGCTTCATGGGGGCTGTCAAAGTCAGGTTCCGGGTGGTTATGTAATAATATTTGGGAGCATTACACTTTTACCAATGATAAAAAATATCTGCAAAGCATATACCCGATACTCAAAGGTTCGGCACAGTTTTATAACAGCATTTTGGTAAAAGATCCCAAAACAGGCTGGCGAGTAACTTCGCCGTCTTCTTCGCCTGAAAACTCATTTTATATGGCAAATGGTAAAACTGCCAGCATTTGCATGGGGGCGACTATTGATAACCAGATCATAAGGGAGTTATTCAATAATGTAATTACTGCATCCAAAGTATTAGGTACAGACGAAGCCTTCAGGAATGAGTTAAGTTTAAAATTAAAAGAATTACCCCCCGCAGGGATTATATCCAAAGATGGGCGCATACAGGAGTGGCTGGAAGATTATAAAGAGACAGAACTGCAGCATCGGCATATCGCGCATTTATATGGCTTGTACCCTGCGCCTTTGATCACCCCAGAGGGGACGCCTGACCTTGCCGAAGCTGCCAAAAAAACGCTTAATGTGCGTGGCGACGATGGCCCCGGCTGGTCAATAGCCTATAAAATATTATTCTGGGCAAGGCTGCATGATGGCAACAGGGCATATAAACTCTATACCGAATTGATGAAGCCAACCATTAGAACCGATATTAATTACGGATCAGGAGGCGGTATTTATCCCAACCTGCTGGATGCTGGGCCCCCGTTCCAGATCGATGGCAACTTTGGAGCAGAGGCCGGGATTGGTGAAATGCTGATACAAAGCCATGAAGGTTATATTGAGTTAATTCCTGCAATTCCGGATGCCTGGAAGTCATCAGGTAAAGTGAATGGATTAAGGGCCAGGGGTAATTTTACAATAAATATGGAATGGAAAAACGGTAAAATAACAAACTATAGTGTTACTTCCCCATCACCCCGTAAAGTTAAAATAAAGGTGAATGGTAATCTAAAAGAAGTAATGGCTAAAAAAGGATGATATGTCTGCAAATAGCGTTTTTAAAATCATCTCACCCTATGTATAAATACTGCCGTTTGGTTCTTGTACTACTGCAATTTATAATTGTTTTACCTGTTTTTGCGCAGAGCAATGCTGGCCCACTTCATATTCCTTTTGGTAAAACCGGGGTTATTGCATACGATTTTAAAACGGGCCTGATGAACGTTTATCAAAACAATAGGGCCATTTTTTCAAATGTATATTCACAGGTCAGGGTTGATAACAGGCTCATTTCATCAAAAAATTATAATGACAGAACTTATATAAAAACAGCTGTGAACAATGGTTTTGGGACGGGGGAAAAGTACACGGTAAAACTGACTGGCCATGATCTTCCTGAAATGGACTTGTCTTTTTATACTTATGCCGGCAGAGAATATTTTCTTACTGAAACAGAAATAAAGGGAGATCTTTTAAAAAGCAATTACATGGCCCCATTTTGCAGCGATTTCCCTGCTGTTGCAGGTGATGCCCGTACTTTATTTGTGCCTTTTGATAATGACACATTTATAAGCTACAATGCCAGGCCTTTTAAGGACAACCTGCAAAATACAAGCGCCGAAGTTGGAACGGTGTATGATAACGACAGCAGGAGGGGCTTTGTGGTGGGATCGGTTGAGCATGGGGTGTGGAAGACGGGCATACAGACAATTTCAAAAAAAGATAGCGCTAATAGTATTAAGGTTTGGGGTGGATATGCGGCCGCGGAAGTTACCAGGGATAGAATAACGCATGGTGCTATAAATGGTACAGTGTTAAAGTCGCCGCTGGTATTTATTGGATGTTTTGACGATTGGAGGAACGGACTTGAAGAATACGGTAAAGCAAATAGGATTGCTGATCCGCCTTACATCTTTAATTGGGCAGGCGCTACACCGGTTGGCTGGAATAGCTGGGGCGTGATGCAGGACAAGTTAACTTTCGATAAGGCGATAAAGGTGGTTGATTTTTTTGCAGATAGTCTGCCTGGCTTCAGGACCGGTAATACGGCTTTTATTGATCTCGACTCTTATTGGGACAATATGATAAGAGGAGGGATGGGTGGCGATCTCTCAAAATTAAAAGAGTTTGTAGAACACTGTAAGAAAAGCGGGCTGCAGTCAGGTGTTTACTGGGCGCCATTTACCGACTGGGGTTATCAGGGCGGAGCCGACAGAATTGCTGAAGGATCTGACTATAGGTTTGGCGATATGTGGACAAAAGTAGCCGGTGGCTATCACGATCTTGATGGTGCGCGGGCACTCGATCCGACACACCCGGGTACCAGACAGAGGATCGCCTATGTCATAGGGAAACTCAGGGACTGTGGGTTTAAAATGATCAAGATAGATTTTTTAGGGCATGCAGCAATTGAATCGACCCATTTTTATGATACTACCGTAACCACAGGCATGCAAGCTTATCGCAAGGGGATGGAGTTTTTATTGGATCAGATGGGAAACCAAATGCTGGTTTATGCAGCTATCTCTCCAAGTTTGGCAACAGGCAGGTACGCCCACATGAGAAGGATCGCTTGTGATGCTTTCAAAAGTATAAACGACACCAAATACACCCTGAATAGCCTGAATTATGGTTGGTGGCAAACTTATTTGTACAATTATATTGATGCAGACCATGTTGTTTTATCTACAGAAAAGGAGGGGGCAAACCGGGCAAGAATATTATCAGCCCTAATCACAGGGACATTTATAACCGGCGACGATTTCTCCATCAATGGGCATTGGGCTTCTGTAGCAAGATCCCTGTATCAAAAGCAGGAGTTACTTAAAATAATAAAAAATGGCAAGGCCTTTGAACCCCTGGAAGGCAATACAGGTACCGGTGCAACAGAAATGTTTACCCGCAAGATCGGCAATGATTTTTACCTGGCTGTTTTTAACTACTCAGATAAGCCTAAAGTATTTCCAATGGACCTTAAAAGATTTGGGCTTCAATCAGAACAGAAATATATAGTCAATGACGTATTTAGCGATAATAAATTAGTAACCAGTATAAATGTTGATGCCACATCTGCAGCATTATATAAGTTTACCGCAGACGTAGGAACAAGGCCCTGAAATGGGCAACACAGTTCGCCCATGTATCATACGTATCACCTGTTGCATGTGTGGGATGGTGATACGTATGATACAAGATATCTAATTAACCATGTCACTTCCAGACTTGCCCCATCGTGGCAAAACGTTTGTAGCTCGTATATTAAATTATTTTTTGCCTCGTAGATGCTACCCATTAACCACCGGGCAGGATGTAGAAAGGGTAGCCCTTACAGGGCAAAATGGTGGGGTTTTGTTTTTTCTACAAACAGGTAGCCCAGATGGGGCAATGACCGTTGGCTTTGTTTCATACGTATCATCCGTTGAAGGTGTGGAATGGTGAAACGAGTGAAACAGGAACAGGTTATTTAGTCATAAGCGAGGATACTTATGGGAGCGACACACATTGCATACAAATCATTATCTTAGCTGATGAATATATTATATGCCGATTATAAACTAACATGAACCCTATAATATTCCTTATAATTGTTTTACCCTTTATCATATCTTTTATTGGTGCCAGGCTTTTGTATAAAAAATTGCTGAGATCAGGCAATGGAAACGCCAAAATATGGAGTATCCTCACATTTGGCGTCAGCTTTATCGTCATCTTAGCTTTTGTTGTTGTCGCAATAGCCAGTGGCATTCAATGCTGAAACAGGCATTTGTCGTAAGTCAGAAGCACTCCGTTTCTTTTTTGGCCGATGCTGCATACTCACGCCAATTCGGTGCCTCTACAAACTAAATTTTGTCAGCCACCTCTGTTACTACTTTTTTCTTTTGGAACGTCTTCATCAAAAAATAGATCACACATATGATTACGATAAAAATTATCGTCGATAAAATTTCCTTGCCGCTAAGGTGAGCCAGCAGCCAAACAATTGCAGCAATGGCAATAAAAGGGATTAACAATCCACCCGGAACCTTAAATGATCCTTCAGCGGGCTGCTCTTTTTTTGTCCTTAACCTGATCATTGCTAAAATAACAGCGAGGTAAATAAGAAGCAAAGCCCCGCTGGCCAAAACGGCTAAAGTTTTGAATCCACCCGAAACAGAAAAAAGGAATATAAGGGAAACATAGGTGATCACTGCCAAATATGGTGTGGCAAACCTGGGATGAACTTTTGCAAGGAACTTTGGAAACAACCCATCCTCCGCGCCTGCAAATAATAGCCTTGGGGTGCCCAATACATCACCGCTGGTATTGCCCAGGCAGGAAATGATAGCCGCTATCAGAAGGATGGTGGCGCCGACAGGGCCAACAATATTTTGGGCAACTGCGGCAAGCGGCGCGTCCTTAAAGTCGCTTATGTGCGCTCCTAATACCCCCTGTGCTATAATTTGTATCAGTATATACAAGACGAATACAATTGCGGCACCAAGCATAATTCCGCGGGGTACGGTGCGTTTAGGGTTTTTTATTTCCCCGCTTGCACCAAGCGATGTTTCAAAACCGGCAAATGCAAAAAATAGAACGAGCACGGTTTCGCCAAGTGTATTTAGAGGCGGCCAATGTTCCCAATGCAAATTATTCATTTTAACATAGCTTAAACCGAAAATAATGATCCCAAAAAGCGGAACGAGCTTTATAATGGTGATGTATTCCAGAAACCTGACACTCTGTTTGGCACCGCGCACATTTACCCATAGCATGGTGCCAAGCAAAATAAAAAAAAGCAACGCACGCATCAACGGATTTGAAAAGGCAGGAATTAATACTGCAAGCGAATCAGCCAGAACATTCATCAGCGCTGCACTGCCTAACACCCCCCAGCCAAAAAAGAATAACCAATTAATAATAAAACCGGCAAACGGTCCAAAGGCTGTTTCTACATAAACATATGATCCGCCGCTGGCGCACACCTTGCTTCCTATTTCCATATAGCAAAGGATAATAGTAACCAGCATTGCACCGCAAAACAGGTAGCCTAATATACCGGCAGCGCCCATTTGAATACTCACGATAGCCGGAAGCACGTAAATACCTGCCCCTATGGTATTGTTAACGACCGTAGCAGCCAGGCCAGGCACACCCATAACCCGCCTTAGCCCCTCATCGGTATTTTTAGCTTCCATAGTTACTTATAATCAGGGCTTTAAGATATAGAATTAAATGAATATTAAGAACAGGGGTTTTTAGTCTTTTAATTCGATCACTAATTTCAGTTATTGCAGGTGCGAAATAGGGAAATGAGTAAAACAGGGTAGGACGACAATATTTGCTATGCTTTAGGTCGCCCAAAAAACAAAACATAGCCGTCGGCATCCATTACCTCAAAGCCACGCAGTCCATCACTATTATCCCCGATAGGTTGGCGAAACGTTACACCGGCTGCACGGTATTCCTCAAACAAGGCGTCAGGTTCTTCGGCGGAAATGTAGGCATCCCAGGCGGCCCATTCATGCCTGGTATGGTTTGGAATGGGTTTTATGTTATTAGCAATTGCCTTCAGCATGATGGAAACAGGGCCTCGACCCACCATCGCCCAATACGGATCACCTTCGGGGCCTATGTGCCATACTTCAAACCCCAATTTATCGACATAAAAGGCCACCGAATCCTTGATGTTTGAAACGATAAAAAAAGGCGAAATGAAGTTAAGCTTTGACATTGTTTTACGTTTTGATGATGAACTGAACAGCCACGTAAGTATTACAAATATCAGTAGTTCAAAAAATGAAAGCAAATCAATTATTTTTTCCAAAAAAATCAGCATCTTCAACCCAATAATTCAACTTGAAAAATGAAGAAAATAATACTGGTAACCGGAGCATCATCCGGTTTGGGCCTGGCTACTGCCACTGCACTTGTAGCCGCCGGGCATACGGTTTACGGGTCTACACGGGATACCAAACGTTTAAAGGATGTATCGTTTAAGCCGCTTCAAATGGAAGTTACGGATGACGAGTCTGTAAAAGCTGCCGTTGCAACGATCATTAAAGCCGAGGGCCATATCGATGTGTTGGTGAATAACGCCGGTAACGGCATTACGGGCCCGCTCTACAATATGCCGGTCGACATGGCAAAGAAGCAATTTGAGGTTAACTTTTTTGGCGTGGTGCGTGTAAGCAGCGCTGTTTTGCCGCTGATGATAGAGCAGAAGAGTGGACTGGTCATTAACATCAGCTCACTGGCCGGGTTGTTTGGTTTGCCATACCAGGGTTTATACAGCGCTTCCAAGTTTGCTGTGGAAGGATATTCAGAAAGTTTGCGGATGGAGCTTCAAAATACAGGCGTTAAAGTATCGGTTGTTAATCCGGGCGATTTTAAGACGGATTTTACTGCTAACCGCGAGAAAATGCCTTTTACGCTGAATAACGACAAGCTGAAAGCAGAATTTGAAGCAGCAGTAGCAGCTATGGAAAAGGATGAAAGCATTGGTGCAAGTCCGGCTAAACTGGCTGCACAAATTGTTAAGATCGTGAGTAAATCCAGCCCGGCGCATAGTTATTTGGTAGGCGCCATCGGCCAAACCATCGTGCCCACTTTAAAGGCGGTGCTGCCAGGTTCGCTGTTTGTAAAGCTGATGAACGACCATTACGGCATCAAATAGTGCTGAACATAGAATTAACAAAAGCTCCTGATCAAAGGGGCTTTTTTATTTTTTATGCGGATGCCCCAGCCAATAGCCGATGATGAGGGCCACAACAATGAGCGCCCACCACAAATATTGCAGCGTTTGAAGCTTGCTGATAGTTTTTTGCAAACCATTGACCTGCGACTCGGCCGATAGTTTTAAATTTTGCAGCCGCATATTCTGCTGTTGCAGTTTGGCCAGTGTGCCGCCTACCTCAACCGGTTTCTCCTTTTCCAGCTTGTGGCGTTTGGTAAAGCCGCCATGCTTCAGGAATTTTTCTCCTTTGGGTTTTAATATCAGCCGCTCGGGCAGTTCGTAATCGCCATGTTTGCCATACTCGGCTATCAGTTCTTCCCTCAGCAGTATCTGCACCATGGCAAATGCCGTGGCTTCGTCCTGGTCAAAAAGTTCGAGCAGTTGCAGCCTGGTCAGGCTATCCGGGATGCCAAAGGCTTCCAGCACCGCATCAAGCAATTCGCACTCATATTCGTTCAGCTCCGTCATGGCCGCAAATTTGGAAATAAATTGGGAACGAGGCAAATGGATAATGTGGCCCTTTGTATCACACGTATCACCCGTTGCATGTGTGGGATGATGAAACGAGTGATACAAGCTTATAAGTGACTAATACTCCGGCTATGCACAGTTGGTGCCGGTTTGGAAGTTAAATCCTGTCAATTTTATCAAACTAAATCAACTACTTAACCTTAAAATTCAAAAATTTTATATTTATCGTTTGCAGAATATGCATTTCTGTCTATATTTGCACTCCGCAAACGAGAAAGTAGTTTGTGAATGCGAAAGTAGCTCAGTTGGTAGAGCACGACCTTGCCAAGGTCGGGGTCGCGAGTTCGAATCTCGTCTTTCGCTCTAATCCCTTCCACCAAAGAAGGGATTTGTTGTTAAAAGGTAATCACCTGCTCAGATGGTGGAACTGGTAGACACGCAGGACTTAAAATCCTGTTCCCGTTAAAGGAGTGCGGGTTCGATTCCCGCTCTGAGTACAAAGCCTGGTATGAAAATACCGGGCTTTGTTGTTTTAAAACCTTTAACTCGTTACATTTAATTTATGCTTATTGGTGATAAAGCCAACAAGAGCGAGAGAATACAAATAAAATGTTTTAGAAGCAATATGTGTCAGGTTCATAATCAAATAGGTTCTTTAACAACAATAAAATCACATTTGATCTATTACAATGTTACCGATTATAAATCGCTGCATGAGTTAATTAATTTCCAGAATAACTATTCCGCTACACGCGAACAAATCATTTCGAATCATAAAGTTCTGGTTGAGCAGGAAAAAAATATCCTTAATGATAAATTAATTCAATTGGACTATTCTATTAAGGCAAAGAAAATTGTAGTTGAGCAAGAGCTACTATTGGAGCTTGAGAAATTAAATAATAGGTTAAGCAACCTGTCTTCATCTCAACCCAATATTTTTCACGTACTTGTCAGCTACCTTAAAAAAAAGCACCTTAAGCTGGAAATCCGGCATAGTAAACGCACTTTCGACTCTAAAATTGCAAATTCGCTCAAATCTTTAACAACGGAATATAACAAAGCAAATGACCGCAATCAATACATTGTTTCGCGCTTTGAGGATGCGGTGATAGAAAGTAGTTTCCCACAGTTAGACATACTTGATAGCAAAAAGACAATAATCGATGAAATAAATAGCTCAATTTATGGGGCATTGGGCGAACAGAAAGTGGTTAAGGAGTTGGAGAAATTATCTGACGACTACATTTTAATCAATGATTTTTCTTGCAAATTTCAACCCCCAATTTATAATCGACAAGAAAACGATTATATAATGTCTATTCAGATTGACCACATTTTGGTATCTCCTTCCGGTGTTTTTTTAATAGAGACAAAAAATTGGAGCCAAGATTCATTAAACGACCTTAGTCTGTATTCGCCGGTACAGCAAATCAAAAGGACAAACTTTGCTTTGTATATAATATTGGCTAAATTGATTTTAAACAAACATCACTGGGGTGATAGGAAAATTCCTATAAGAAACCTTGTTGTTTTTATAAATCATAAACCAATTGAAGAATTCCAGTACGTAAAAATCTTAACATTAACTGATCTGCTTAGTTATGTCAAATATTTTAAACCCTGTTTTTCATCTACAGAAACACAAATGATAGCTAATTATTTACTCAATTTCATGGCGAAATAAAAGCCCTTGCCAAGTTAAGCGTCAACGCTTAATTTGAAAACCATTCAAATGTAGACCCCCGCTGCCGCAAGCGTCCCGCTTGTGGACGTAGGCAAATTATGCGGTTATTTATCTCACGCCACAAGCGGGACGCTTGCGGTAGCGAAGGAGATTCCAATTAAGAGTTAATTTCAAGCTTATATCCTTTGCCGCGTATAACAACGATGTTGATATTGGGATCAAGTTCCAATTTTTTTCTGAGCTTTGATATAAACATATCCAGACTACGTCCCACAATAACACCTTCATCTTCCCATATCTCCTTTTGCAGCCGACTTCGCTCTATTGTCTCGTTAGGAGACAAGGCGAAAATGAGCAGTACACGCGTTTCAGTTCCGGTCAGGTCTATTGTTTTGCCGTTTATTATCAGCTTCCGGTTCTTCGCATCGAACAACACCGCGCCTAAAGTTAACATATCATTATACTGACCGGCAGGTAAGGCTCTTCGCGGCTTAACCGATCTCAAAAATAAAAAACCAACAAATGCTAAAAAAGGTAGGCCACCGAGAATATAACCTTTCGGTATAGCATTAATACCCGCCGGTTTGAATTTAACGTTGATCATGTAACATGCCCTGGGTTGCTTTCTTCCTCTGCATGGTACTATATCATTTTTTTTATTTTTGGATATAGCGTATCCGTAGGCTACGCCGGAGTTGCCACAGGTCAGCACGTTGACAACATAATCATGTGTGAGCGGGTCATTAGCCAACAAACGCCGCGTAGTATTCACCAGGGAGTCCGGTTGAAAAGTAAGCTCATTCTCAAACCTGATCTGGTATTCATTTTCTGCGATCTTTTTTACCGGAAGCACCCTTGATGTACGGTCGCCCGACTGTAAAAGCAGTTCATGCCCAATGCTGCGGAGTAAAACTTCCCTCCGGGCGATATCAAAATCGTCACTGCCGGTCATACTGAAAGCCGCGCAGATCACAGAGATAAACGAGAGTAATATCAATCCAAACAGGTACTTGCGTTTCCCGGAGAGGAGGTTCAGGCTATCAAACATACTGTTTACGATTTATTTACAAAGTTTACATTTTTATTTACAATCCAAGTTCCTCAGGCTGAAATATATCAAAGTATTTTTGTTGCACCAACTTTAAAGGGACATGAAAAATAAAAAAAATGCCTTAAACGGATCTTGTTAATTAATCTTCAAAAAATATGAAAAAAGTTATTTATGCGCTAATCTTACCGCTGGTTGTGGTAACCGGACTAGTATTTGCTAATGGCGAAATTAAAAATGAAACTTCTAAAAGGCCAACCCCAAAACCCCTCTCTGCTGCTGAAAGGGAGGCCGAACTGAAAAAATGGGAGGCTACCCCTGACGGTGTAAAGTTCAAAAAATGGGAAGCGTCTCCCGCAGGTAAAAAAGTGTATGCCGGTGCTGCTAAAATAAGGGAGCATATAAGTGCTTTTACCAATATGGAGGCTGTTATAACCTCTCTTTCTCTTCCGCCAGGATCAAGATTAGGTTTCGGTGTGATGGCCAGGATTAATGGTGTCGATTACATTGTAACATTTGAGCCGGAAAAGTCTCAACTTGAGCAATTGCATAGCCTGAAAGTTAACGACAAAATAATTATAAGAAGCCATAACGTATCGTACGCGCCCAAGTATTCATACCCAATAGTATCGGGCGAATATGCAGAACGAGATAGTAAAGTAATTTTTAAACGTGTCCCCCGCAAAGGCGGTTGCTGAGCAAATAAATTATGAAATACGTATTGTATGGGTCCTTTGCGAGAGACCCGACGGGGACGGGAATAAAGTGTTTGGAAATTTGTATCTTCGAGAGTACAAAGCCTGGTATGAAAATACCGGGCTTTGTTGTTTTGTGCCGAGGTGATAACACCGACCACGGCCTAACTTTCAGTTATAATTTGGGTCAAATTCCACAATCCATTCTATACCATATTTGTCCCTGAGCATGCCGCCGTAGGTACCCCAGGGACCGTCGCCAATAGGGCCCTCAGTATCTCCACCTGCCGATAGTCCGTTAAATATCTGGTCTGCCTCTTCCTTACTTTCGGCACTGACCATTATTTTAGACCTGTTTTCGTTCTCGTTTACCTGTCCCATAAATTCGGGTACGTCATTGGCCATTAACACATTGTGTTTGCTAATAGGCAAGGCAATGTGCATGATTTTGTTGGCTTCATTTTCTGCTACCGGAAAATCATCGCTTGCCAGGTCCTTGAAACGAACGATCTTCGCAAACTCGCCGCCAAAAACTGATTTGTAAAAAATGAATGCCTCTTCTGCATTTCCATTGAAGTTGATCCAGGGATTAATTGCTCTCATAGTTTTTATTTTTGAATGGTTAATTTTTTTCGTCTCAGCAGGATATCCGGCCTGGGACCCTGCGCTGAATTATGCCAGTGAACGCGGGTTCCATTCGGAGACCCGGCAAGGACAAAATTTTATTTGTGTTCTTATTTCTTCGTCAGTTTGTATCTCAGGTGTGTTGTCAGGTCTGATGGTATTACTTCAGCGATTTCAATATCATATTTGTCTTTGTCCATGCCATCGAACAATCGGATACCGCTTCCTAAAAATACGGGTGCAATGTGAATGAAAAACTCGTCCATCAGCCCTGCATTGAGATATTGTTGAATAGTATCCGCACCACCTTGTATCCTTATGTCCTTCCCTTTGGCTGATTGTTTTGCTTTTTCCAATGCACTTTCTATCCCGTCATTGATAAAATAGAAAGTGGTTGTCCCCTTTTGAACCCAGGGCTCGCGTTTTTCGTGTGTCAGCACATAAACATCCGCTTTGTACAGATCTTCTTCCCAATGGACTTCGCCTTCTTCAAACATTCGCTTCCCCATAATGTAAGAACCTGTTCTTGCAAACACATCATCAATTAATACACTGTCAGCACCGTATTCTTCACCGCCTTCCATATTGATGTTTTTCCAAAATGCTTTTTGTTTAAACATCCATAAGTGGATTTTTGGCGAAACGCCGCCCATTGGGTTGTCAGGACTCCTGTTATCGCCTGCGAAAAAGCCATCAAGTGATATCCCGCTGTCAAAGATAATTTTGCTCATGATTTTTATTTTTTGTTAGTCAAAGATAATTTTTGTCTGTTGATTTGATTATTGGCATCGTTCTAAAATTACCGCTTGTTCGCTTTTTTGTTTTTTTAAATTTAATTTTCCCACTCCTTCAACACATCCGCGATGAGGTCATTTTCATATCCGCGGCTTAAAGCGTATTGGTGCAGCTTGTATTTGCGCTTGTAGGAGTCTTTCTCCGTAAGCAATGCTGCTTTTTTCTGTATCACCTTACCAAGCATCTGCAAATAATCATCCCAGTTGATACTGTTCAGGGCTTTTTTTATCAGTGCATCCGACACTTTTTTGAATTTTAGGCCCTGTTTGATCTTGTTTTTTCCCCAGCCTTTCTGGTTAAATTTGCCCCGGGTGTAGGCATTGGCAAAGCGTTCTTCGTTCAAAAAATTACCACCGATCAACTGCACGATCAGGTTTTCCACCGCGTTTTGGTGCAGGCCCCATTCGTACAGTTTATCGCGCACTTCCTGCTGCGAGCGCTCCTGGTAGGCGCAATAATGCTCGGCTTTGGTGAGGGCAATTTTTTCGTCAGTAATTTTAATCGTTCTTTCTCCGGCCATTAAAACCAAAATTGGTTAAAAATTCTTCTATTGGCAGAAATATAAGCAAATTCGTAACATGCTTAGCAACCATTACCCTATTAAAGACATCCAACGTATTATCGGCGCAGCCGGAACCATCATTAACGAAAGCACCATCAGCACTTTGCTTACCGATAGCAGGCGTATCAGCAATGCTTCGGAGGGTTTGTTCTTCGCGCTAAGCGGCAGGCGCAACGGGCACGAGTTTATCGCAGAAGCTTATGCCGCAGGGGTGCGCAATTTTGTGGTGAAGCAGCAAACTGAAATAAAAATGCCCGAGGCCAATTTCCTGCTGGTGGATGATGTACTGGGCGCTCTGCAAAAACTGGCAGCTTATCATCGCAGCCGTTATAAACTGGATGTGATAGGCATTACGGGCAGTAATGGGAAAACCATTGTAAAAGAGTGGCTGTATCAGTTGCTGTGTGTGGATAAACACATTGTGCGCAATCCCAAAAGCTATAATTCGCAAATCGGCGTGCCGCTTTCGGTATGGCAGATCAGCGATAAGGATAACCTGGGCATTTTTGAGGCGGGTATCTCTACCACCTCCGAGATGGAGAAGCTGGAGCCCATTATCAAACCGACTATTGGCGTGCTTACCCATATCGGGTCGGCACATGACGAAGGCTTTAAGGATAGGAGTGAAAAGGTACTCGAAAAGTTAAAGCTGTTCACCCACTGCAAACTATTGATCCATAACTACGATCAACTAATCGACTATAAAAAAGATATCCCCGTTAAAAACTGCTTTAGCTGGAGTCAGAACTTTAACCAGGCCGATCTGTATGTTTTTGCCGAAACGGTCATATCCCGGAACTACTATTTACGGGCAAAATATAAAGGCAAAGAGATAGAATGTTTGATCCCTTTTATGGATGAAGCGTCCATTGAAAATGCCATTGTTTGCTGGGCCACCATGCTGGCGTTGGATTACAGTCCTGAAGAGGCCGATAAGCGGATAGAGCGCCTGAGCCCGGTAAGTATGCGGCTGGAGCTTAAAAATGGCATAAATGATTGCTCGGTGATAGACGATTCGTATAACTCGGATGTGCAGTCGCTGGAGATCGCGCTTAATTTCCTGAACCAGCAAAACCAGCACCCAGTAAGGACCTTGATCCTGTCGGATATTTTTCAGTCTGGTTTGCAGCAGGATGTTTTGTACCGCCAGGTTGCCAATATGATCAGCCTGAAAAAAATAGATAAATTTATTGGGGTGGGTGAGGCCCTGATGGCAAGGCAGGACTATTTTGATTCGCCCCAAAAATACTTTTTCGAGGATACCCAGGCACTGCTGCTACAGTTAAACACGCTCAACTTTGACCACGAAACCATCCTGATCAAAGGCTCGCGCAGCTTTGAGTTTGAGCGTATTAGTCAGGCATTAACCTTAAAGGCGCACGAAACAGTGATGGAGATCAGCCTGAACGCTTTGCTGAATAACCTCAACTTTTATAAATCAAAGCTGAAACCGGGTGTAAAAATTATGGCCATGGTGAAAGCTTTCAGTTATGGCAGCGGGACGTTTGAAGTAGCCAATATCCTTCAATATAACAAGGTTGATTACCTGGCTGTAGCCTATATTGATGAGGGTGTGGCCTTGCGGAATTCAGGGATCGATCTGCCGGTAATGGTGCTTAACCCGGAAGTATCCGCCTTTGATAAACTGATCGAGTATAACCTGGAGCCCGAAATATTCAGCTTTAATTTGCTGGATGAGTTTGTTAAATACGCCCAAACAAATAGTTTAAATAGCTACCCGGTGCATCTGAAAATAGATACCGGTATGCACCGCCTCGGCTTTGAAGATTTTGAAATTGAAACCCTGTGCGATCTGCTGGAGGTGAACCGGTATATCAAAGTGAAATCAGTATTCTCCCATTTAGTAGCGAGTGATGCAGCAGAGCATGATGAGTTTACTAAAAAACAAATAAAGAACTTTAAACGTGCCTACACCCAAATTGAAGAAGCGCTGGGCTATAAGGTGATCAAGCATATCGCGAACACATCAGGTATTACACGATTTCCATCGGCGCAATATGACATGGTGAGACTGGGGATAGGTTTGTATGGCATTGATGCAGCCATACCTGCTAATAGCGGGGCGTTGCAGCCTATCGCCACTTTAAAAACAAGCGTTTCGCAGGTTAAAAAAGTGCCTAAAACTGACACGATCGGGTACAATCGCAACGGAAAACTTTCGGCAGACGGAAAGATAGCCACCGTGCGTATAGGCTATGCCGATGGTTACCTGCGGGCTTTTGGTAACGGTGTTGGCAAGATGCTGGTGAGGGGTAACCTGGTGCCCACAGTTGGTAATATCTCCATGGATATGTGCACGCTGGATGTAAGTAATATTGATGTGAGGGAGGGTGATGAAGTGATCGTATTTAATCACGAACATGGCATAGAAGAACTTGCCAAACAAATTGGCACCATCCCTTATGAAATATTGACTAATGTTTCGCAAAGGGTAAAAAGAGTGTATTTTTATGAGTAGCAATACAGTGGAGTATGAAAAAGATATTTGGGGCCTTACTTAACTATTTTATTAAGGGATTAATAGTAGTCGTGCCCATTGGCGCCGCGATTTTTTTGATTTATTGGGCGGTTTCAACATTGGATAACGCTCTCAATTTAAGCCACGTTTTTTGGACCGACGGCAAGGGGAAACCCATTTACATACCCGGTTTGGGGATATTGAATGTGGTGGTTATTATCCTGATAGCCGGTATATTGGTAACCAATGTGGTAACGCAGCCCATCAAACGCTGGTTTAATAGATGGATAAACCGTTTACCGCTGTTTAAATTCCTTTATTCGTCCATAAAAGACCTGACGGAAGCCTTTGTAGGCGAAGAAAAAAAATTCAATGAGCCGGTATTGGTAGAGGTAAATGAATTTGGGTTGAAAAAGATCGGCTTCTTGGTACAAAAGGACTTGAAAAGAATAGGCTTGCCCGGCGATGTAGCGGTCTATTTTCCATGGTCATACTCTTTTGCAGGGCAGGTAGTGATCGTCCCTGCCGACAAGGTGAAACCGATAGACAAGAGTGCCGCAGATATGATGAAATTTGTTATTTCGGGTGGGGTGAGTGGGCTGGACTAACATGCTTTTTGAAACTCCTGATCACCAATAAAATACTGATCAGCATAAGCGCAGCTCCTAAAAGGTAAGGTGCTCCCGCAAAGTAAACATCCGATCCTTTTTTGGTGAAGAAGAAAAACACATAACTAAACAACAGCGGCCCGATGATCAAGCTGATGCTATTGAGTATGGCAAATGCACCCTGCAATTCGCCCTGCTCATTTTTGGCTACCTGGTCAGTAGCCAGCCCCTGCATAGCCGGGCCCGATAACCCACCCAGGCAATAAGGTATCATACACAGGTAAAGCATCCAGCCTTTGCCCGCAAAAGCAATGAGCAGTAAACCAACAGCATAGAATATTAAACCTGCAATAATGTTTTTTCGCTGACCGAATTTGGGCGTCGTATATCGTATCAAACCACCCTGGATACCAAATAAAACTAAGCCGACAAATAACCCTAAAGTACCAACACTTGCTGGTGTCCAGTTAAACTTTTCGTAAATAAAGGTGGATAACAAATACTCCACCGCTTTTTGAGCAATGTAAACTATCGCGGTAGCGCCCAATAAACTTGCCAGTACGGGTTGCTTTTTATATATCCGTACTAAAGACAAAAGCGGGTTGGCACGACTCCATTCAAATTTTCTGCGGTGCTCTTTTGTTAATGATTCAGGTAAAACAAAAAGGCCATACAGGGCATTGCCAAATGCAAAAGCCCCGGCAGCCATAAAAGGGAGCCTTATATTAATAGCAAAAAGGTAAGCGCCTAATGCGATACCGAAGATGAGCCCCATGGCCGATGCTGCGCCTACCAAGCCAAAATTTGCAGTTCTTTTATTCCCGGTGCTTACATCAGCAATGTATGCAGTTGCTGTTGAGGTACTTGCTCCGCAGATGCCCGCTATAGTACGGCCCACAAATAACCAGGCAATAGTTGGTGCAAAAGCCATTACCAGGTAATCCAACCCGAAACCAAACAGGGAGATCAGTAAAATAGGGCGCCGTCCATACCTGTCGCTCAGGTTACCCATGATGCTGGCAAATATTAACTGCATGGTGGCATAAACAAAGGTTAGCCATCCAATATATTCGGAAGCTTCATTTGGGTTGATATGCCCTAATATCATGAGTAGTTTAGGTAGCACCGGAATGATGATGCCTAATCCTAACACATCAATAAAGATGGTGACGAAAATAAAACCGAGCGCGGCTGATGTTTTAGTTTTTGGTTTTATAGCCATAAGAGGAATACGCAACACCTAAAATAATAGGATGTTTAAAGCAAAGGTTTATTTTTCTTAAAAGATAATACAGCCAATATAGCACTTAAAAGCATTAATATAGCACCTATAGCAAATGGTGCACCCGGAAATTGAAAAGGAGCGCCTGGTCTTGTAAAATAGTAAAACGACCAGGTCATTACCAGCGGGCCAAAAATGGTGCTTAAACTCATCAGGCTTGTCAATCCACCCTGAAGTTCACCCTGTTCGTTTGCAGGCACGTTGTTACTCATATATCCCTGCAACGCAGGCCCTGCTATTCCGCCCAAACAGTAGGGAACTAAAAAAGCAAACATCATCCAGCTTTTTGAAGCAAATGCAAATAAAGCTAAACCGGTGGTATAGAGTAACAGGCCAATCCAAATACTCCGTTCTTTCCCTATTTTGGGTATGATGATCCTGATGAGGCCCCCCTGTACTATTGCTACCAGTAAACCAACAACACCCAGAGAATAACCTACCATGGCTTTGGTCCAGTGGAATTTTTGAAAAGTATAAAATGTCCATACGCTTTGTACAGACTGCACAGCAAAATATATCAGGAACAATGAAACGGCCAAACCAATAACAGCTTTATATTTACTGAGCTGGATAAGCGAACCCCAGGGGCTGCACCTTTTAATATCAAGCGGTCTGCGGTTTTCTTTACTTAATGATTCAGGTAATATGAAGTATCCGTAGGCGGCATTTAGTAATGCCAAGACCGCAGCTGCCAAAAAAGGGTAACGTGTATTATAACTCCCCAATATCCCGCCGATTACCGGGCCAATAATAAACCCAATACCAAAAGCAACACCCACCAGGCCAAAATTGGCAGCTCTTTTTTCGGGGGTGCTTATATCAGCAATGTAGGCGTTGGCGGTTGTGAAACTTGCTCCTGTAATGCCTGCTATTATCCGGCCAACAAATAACCACCAGATGGTAGGGGCAAAAGCCAGGAATAAATAATCAATACCAAAACCCAGCAGCGAGCTTAATAAAACAGGTCTGCGGCCATATTTATCGCTCAAATTCCCTATCACCGGCGAAAAAAAGAATTGCATGGAGGCATAAGCAAAAGTCATCCATCCGGCATAAGGTGCGGCTTCGCTTACTGTACCATGAATAAGATGCTGAATTAATTGAGGCAGTACAGGTATAATAATACCAAACCCCATCACATCTACTAATAAGGTAACAAAAATAAAGCCTAAGGCAGCTTGTTTTTTAGGTTGAAGCATCGGTGCAAAATAAATATTATACTTTGAATATTATTATTAATAAATTGCTTTACCTAAGATTTGGATATTGACTAAAGATTTAGTTAACTTTACGTCACGCCCTTTATGGCTGATTATAAAAGCTATACATCCTTAAACCATTATTTATGAAAAACTTGAAATTCTTATTGGTATTGCCGGGAATACTGGCTATCCAGAGTGCTTTTGCTCAAACAGACTCGCATCTTAAATTATCAAACCAGTACCCTAAAGCGGGGGAAAAGATCACATTAACTTATAACCCGGCAGGCACACCTGTTGACGGCAAAAAAAACATAGAAGCGGTTGTTTATTATTTAGGCAAAAAGAATTCAGCTGCGGACATTGACTTGAAGCAGGACGGAAATTTATTAAAGGGGGAGATAGCCGTACCCGATAGCGCGAGGGCGTTTTTTGTGAAGATAAGTGCCGATGATCAGATAGATAATAACGATAGCAAGGGGTATGTGTACATGATCTACAGGGATAAGCAACCGGTGGAGGGAGCGTATGCATCAAAGGCATATTTCCTGTCGAGTGGGATGGGGGCTGCTTTGGATAAAGTGAAGAACGATAAGGAAGAAGCCGCGGTTTTATATAAAAAGGAATTTGCGTTGTACCCTAAAAGCGAAAAAGAAAACACCTATTCCTATTATGCATTGCTTGCCGCCAAACCCGAGAATAAAGCAATGGTTGATAAAAAGATAGCCGAACTTGAGCAAAGCGGAAATGAAACGGATATGATGACTGCATCAAGCCTGCTGCGCGTTACCAAAGACACAAAGGGGATGGATTCATTGAATACGGTCATCAAAACTAAGTTCCCCGACGGAATGATGGCTAAAAACACGATGGGAAATGCTTTTTTCAGGGAAAAAGATCCTACTAAAAAGGAGGAACTTTATGCTGAGTATATCAAAAAATATCCTGAAAGTGCCAGCGATAAGAATACCATACAGGATAATTTTCGCCTGCAATTGGCTACTGCCTACCTTGAAAAAGGGGATATGCCTAATTACTATAAATATGAAGCCCTGGTAAAGAATAGAACTTATTTAGCAGGAAGTTTGAACAATACAGCATACGAATGGGCCAAAAAAGGCGAACACCTGGATGATGCGGAAAAATTGGCTAAAGAAGCGGTAGACATCCAGCAACAAGCTATTGATCATGCTGAAGCCGGGCCTTATACTACGCTGTCGCAGGCCAGGAAGAATGCACAGGAAAGCTATGACCTGGATGCCGATACCTATGCTTTTGTATTAGCCAAACAAAAGAAATATGATGAAGCCCTCAAGTTTGAGCAGCCGGTGATTGATAGGGCCAAAGTGATCGATCCAGATGAATATATGAATTATGTAGATATCCTAACCCAGCTTGGCCAGTATGCTAAAGCAAAAGACGCAGCAGAGAAGGCTGTAAAAGATGGCAAAGGATCGGCGGCGTTGAAGGAATCGTTAAAGACGGATTATATCAAGCTCAAAGGCAGCGATGCAGGCTATGAGCAATACGTGGCTTCATTAGAGAACGCCTCCAAAAATAAGGAGCTAACTGAGATCGCTAAAACGATGATCAATAAACCTGCCCCAACTTTTACGTTGACAGACCTGGATGGCAAAACGGTTTCGTTAGCAGACCTTAAAGGTAAAACAGTGATCGTTGATTTTTGGGCTACGTGGTGCGGCCCGTGCAAGGCTTCGTTCCCGGGGATGCAATTGGCAGTAAATAAATACAAGGATGATCCGAATGTAAAGTTCCTGTTTGTTGATTGCTGGGAAAATGGTGAAAAAGATAAATATACCGATGGCGTAAAGAAATTTATAGCGGATAATAAATATACTTTCCACGTGCTGATAGATGAAAAAGGAGATGATGGGCGGCAATCAAAAGTAGTAGGAAGCTACGGCGTAGATGGTATACCCACCAAGTTTATTATCGACAAAAACGGTAATATCCGTTTCACCTATGTAGGCTATTCAGGCACGCCTGAAAAATTATTGGATGAGGTAACCGATATGATCAATTTGGTCAATAATCCGGATGCTTTAAGCTCTTCAGCGGTAGATAAAGGGGCTAAGAGTAAATAGTGTGTCTTAAATAAAAAGGTGGACTCGTTCATAATGAGTCCACCTTTTTTTATGCATTCAACAATATAATTTTATCTTATTACAGTAGAGACTACAGCATCATTTTTTATAAATCCAATGTATCTGGAATCAAAGGCGTCGTGCCGGTTATCTCCCATTAGGAAATACGAGTTTTCAGGAACTTTGACGGGGCCGAAGTTGTCAGGGCTATATTTTCTGAAATCAATAAACAATTCAGAATCATCTACTCCGTGTGTCAGGATCACAGGTTTTAAATTCAAATGGTAGTTCCTTAATTCAGCTGCCGAGAAAGTGATGGAATACGTACTATCATTCAATTGTCGGAGCGGGTACTTGTACCGATCAACGTAACCCCGAATAGTACTAAGTTCTTTTGACGAGATGTGGTATTCATTCCATGTATAAGGCTCGTCAAGTTTTTTATTGTTTAAATAAACTACAGCATCTTTAATTTCAACTATATCTCCCCCTTTTGCAATACAACGGGATACATATATGTATTTTTCATTCCTCCTTTTAAAACATATAAACGCGTTTCTATCTGGTTTTTTTAAGCGTGTGGCGAAAATAATGTTACCTGGATGAAAAGTAGGCTCGTTTGATGATGTTGGGATGATCAAATAATCCAATCCATGTGTCAATCTGGCTATTATGAATAATAAAACCAAAAGACCACCAGAGATAATAACGATTACACGTTTTGGCATTTAGAAATTCGGTTTCAAAACATATTTCTCGTAGAAACGGAAGATATGCTCAGCGGCATCTTCGGCGGTATCTACCAGCCGGTAAAGGTTCAGGTCATCAGGACTGATATTGTGTTCCTGCGCCAGCATTTTTTCCTCAACCCATTTAAACAGGCCGCCCCAGTAATCAATGCCCACAAAAACTATCGGGAAGCGGGCAATTTTACCGGTTTGTATCAGTGTTATTGCCTCGAATGATTCATCCATAGTGCCAAACCCTCCCGGCAGGATAATAAAACCCTGCGAGTATTTCATGAACATTACCTTGCGGATAAAAAAGTAATCAAACTCCAGTAGCTTATCACGGTCGATATATTTATTGTGGAACTGCTCAAAAGGTAGCTCGATATTCAAACCTACAGATTTACCACCGGCCTCGTAAGCGCCTTTGTTGGCTGCCTCCATGATACCGGGGCCACCGCCTGAGATCACCCCGTAACCCCGTTCGGTTAACAGTCTGCCGGCATCTTCGGCCAGCTTATAGTATTTGCTATCGTTATGTGTGCGTGCAGAGCCAAAAATGGATACGCAGGGCCCTATCTTGGCCAGTTTCTCAAAACCATCCACAAACTCGGCCATGATCTTGAATATCTGCCACGAGTCGGTAACCTTTATTTCCTGCCAGTTCTTATTTTCAAAGGCCTGTCTTATTTTTTCTTCACCAGTCATATCCTGTTATTCGTATTATTTAGCTCAAAGGTTGCATTTGCTGTTTTTGCAGATGAGGTAATCCACAAGCCAACAAATGTAATTAATCCGTTTATAATGATGAGTTCGTTATCAAAAACATATCCACCCAAGATAGTTTTTGATGAAGTGCTTAAAAAGTAACAAATGGCGGGCGAGATGAGGCAGATAAAAGGCACCAATTTATCAGCCACCTGCCTTCTGCTTGCAAACAAGCCAAACGAATATAAGCCCAGCAAAGGGCCGTAAGTATAGGATGCTACTTTAAATATGGCGCTCACCACGGCATCGTTATTAATGGAATTAAAAATAATAATGGTCAATAGCATCAGCCCCGAAAGACCGATATGCACAAAATGCCGCGTTTTAACCATTGCTTTACTGTTTACATCTTTCCCCTTGTTGAAATTTAAAAAATCAACACAAAAAGAAGTAGTTAAGGCGGTCAGGGCTGAATCAGTAGTGGCAAAGGTGGCTGCTGTAAGCCCAAGCATAAACACAATGGCAGGGAATACCCCCAGGTATTTTAGGGCGATGGTAGGGTAGAGGTAATCGGTTTTAGCTACGGGGATACCATATTTGGCCGCATAGATATAAAGCAACGCGCCCACGCTTAAAAAGAAGATGTTGATAACGACGAAAACCGCCGTAAAGCTGAACATATTTTTTTGTGCCTCTTTGATGTTTTTCATGCTTAGGTTTTTCTGCATCAGGTCCTGGTCAAGACCGGTCATACCTACGGTGATGAATAATCCACCCAAAAACTGCTTGCTGAAGTGGAAATGACTGCCAAGGAAATCGCTAAAGAAAAATATCTTCGAATAGCTGCTGTTCTTAATGGCGTCTGCTGCTTCAAAAACATTCATATTGAGGCTTCGGCAGATAAAATAAATGGACAGGAACACCGAGGATACCAGGAAGAAGGTTTGCAGGCTATCGGTAATAATAATGGTTTTTAAGCCGCCTTTAAAGGTGTATGACCATATCAGCATCAAACAGATCAGTACCGTTACCGCAAAGGGGATATGATAATTATCAAAAATGAATTTTTGCAGCACGATCACCACTAGATACAGCCGGAACGAGGAACCAATGGTGCGGCTGATCAGAAAAATACCCGCTGCTGTTTTATAGCTCCATTTCCCCAAAGTTTGTTCGATGTAGCTGTAAATAGAAGTCAGTTTTAACCGGTAATAAAGCGGCAGCAAAACCGTAGCGATGATAATAAACCCAGCCGCATTACCCAACACAAACTGGAAATAAGAAAACTGATCGCCTGTCGGGGCACCCACTTTACCAGGGACGGAAATGAATGTCACCCCGCTCAAAGCCGTACCGATCATCCCGAAAGCCACCAAATACCATTTGGAATTACGGTTAGCAACGAAGAAAGTATCATTGTCGGACGATTTTCTGGATGTAAGCCAGGAGATCACTAACAAGACAAGGAAATAGCCGATGATGAAAGAGAGTAGTATGAGTGGTGACATGGGTTTCGTTTATTTAGTCCATAGACGATGGTCAATGGTCCATAGTTTTGTTTTAACTTATAGTATTTCAGGCAATAGTAATTATTTACTATGGACTATGGTCTATTGACAATGGACTTACAGCGATTTACCTATTATTTTCTAATTTAGCAACATGAACTTTTCGTCAAAGTTGCTGGAGAATGCAGTGGCCGAATTTGCCAGGCTGCCGGGTGTAGGGCAAAAAACCGCTTTGCGCCTGGTTTTGCATTTACTTAACCAGGATAAGGCGGATGTAGAAAAGTTTAGCAGTACCATAAGCAAACTGCGGAACGAGATACAATTTTGCAAGGTATGCCATAATATTTCTGACCACGCGGTTTGTGAAATATGCGCATCCCCAAAACGCGACAAAACCACAATATGTGTGGTAGAAGATACACGTGACGTAATGGCTATCCAGAATACTAATCAGTACAACGGTGTTTACCATGTTTTGGGCGGGTTGATCTCGCCAATGGATGGGATAGGCCCTTCTGATCTGCAAGTGGACACTTTAGTGGAAAGAATGAAGGAAAACGAGGTTAAAGAGGTTATTTTCGCACTAAGCGCCACCATGGAGGGTGATACCACTCTGTTTTATTTGCATAAAAGATTAAAAGATTTCCACATAAGTATCTCAACCATAGCTCGTGGCATAGCTTTTGGTGGTGAACTGGAGTATGTGGATGAGATCACCTTAGGACGATCCATTGCTACACGTGTCCCATATGAAGGTTCGCTGTCGAGATAGAGCATGAAATTATCTGTAATCTTAGTTAATCACAATTCTGCAAACGAGCTTGGGCTTGCCTTAACCTCATTGATTAAAGCTACTCAAGGCATTAGTCACGAGATCATTGTGGTTGATAATGCTTCTGCAGATAGGTCGCTTCAAATGCTTGCCAATGAGTTTCCGGCGGTACAGGTAATTGCTAATCAAAAAGATGCAGGCTTATCAAAGGCTAATAACCAGGCGATGGGCCGTGCAAAAGGAGAATATATTTTACTGATAAGCCCGGATACTTTCAGCAGGATGGATGCTATTGAGAAAATGATTGGTTTTATGGACGAGCATTTAACAGCCGGGGGATTAAGCGTAAGGATGGTTGACCGTAAAGGGGATTATATGCCTGGATCTAAGCATAGTCTTGATAGTACCTGGGCATCTTTTCTGAAAATGGTCGGCCTGTCATCTTATTTCCCAAAATCTTTTTCTGTGCACAAAACCTTAGATTGGGTGGAGGAATTTGAGACTTCGGAAGTGGATACCCTCAACGATGCCTGTATGCTGCTGCGCAGATCGGTTTTAAAGAAAACCGGCTTATTCGATGAGCGTTTCTTCAGCTACGGGTATAATATCGACCTTTCATACCGCATCAGGCTGCAGGGCTTTAAAAATTATTACTACTCAAAAACATATATCATTCATTTACCAGGCAAAATCGTTAACAAATTTAGCTGGGATCACCTTCGTCATTTTTATGGCGCTATGTTTATCTTCGCAGCTAAATACTTGTTTAAACTGCCTGTGCTCAACATTAAAAACATAGGCGAAACATACCCTTCGTCATATGAAGTTGACTGATCAGATCGTAATTATCACCGGGGCATCATCAGGGATAGGCAAAGCATTGGCAATTGAGTTTGCTAAACGCGGTGCCAATCTTGTATTAGCCGCCCGCCAGTACGTCGCCCTGTGCGAATTAACAGAAACCCTTATCCAGCAATACGGCATAAAAGCAGTGGCCGTGCAATGTGATGTTTCCGTAGAGGAAGATTGCGACCAACTGATCAAACAAGCCATACTCACGTACGGCAAAATAGATATCCTGATCAACAATGCCGGTATCAGTATGCGCGCCCTGTTTAATGATGTTGACCTTAAAGTTTTAAAGACTGTAATGGACGTAAACTTTTGGGGAACGGTGTATTGCACCAAGTACGCATTGCCCCATATCCTGAAAACCAAAGGCAGTGTTGTTGGCGTTTCATCAATAGCCGGTTATAAAGGCTTGCCGGGTCGTTCGGGTTATTCAGCCTCTAAATTTGCTATGAACGGCTTTTTGGATGTGCTACGGATCGAGAACTTAAAGGCTGGCCTGCACGTAATGACAGCCTGCCCAGGTTTTACCGCTTCCAATATCCGCAATACTGCTTTGGCTAAAGACGGCTCACAACAAGGCGAAAGCACTTTAGAGGAAGAAAAAATGATGACTGCTGAAGAAGTGGCCAAAATTATAGCCGATGGCGTAGAGAACCGCACCCGTACCCTCATCATGACCGGGCAGGGGAAACTGACCGTCACACTAAACAAATTCTTCCCGGCCTGGCTGGATAAGCTGGTTTATAAAACTTTTGCTAAAGAGAAAGATGCGTTGCTGAAATAGCATCGTGGTTTTGTTGGTGACAACACCAACAAAGGCAAGAAATTCTTCCCGGCCTGGCTGGATAAGCTGGTTTATAAACTTTTGCGAAGGAGAAAGATGCGTTGTTGAAGTAGCATCGTGGTTTTGTTGGTGACAACACCAACAAAGGCGAAAAGGTACAGTTTTATCAACTTTAGTGAGGTATAATCGAAGCTGTATCGCCTTTTATTGTGAAAGTGATGGGTATAAGAAATGCTTTCTGTATAGGATTACCGTTCACGCTCGCTGCGATCCACAGGGGAGATCTGGACATGACCCGTACTATTTCTTTATCTATTTCGGGAGAGACGCTTTGTAAAATAATAACGGATGAAGGGTGCCCATTTTTTTCAATTAAAATCTGTATAACTTCCTCTCCTTGTTTATTTTGTTCTCGTGAAATTGCTGGGTAACGGCAGTTTTTCATTATGAATAGATTAAGGGAATCTCTTCCTCCTGGAAATTGTGGCTCTTTTATACCAGAATTAAGCGTATCGGCTAATTGGAATTTTTTTAATGTATCATTAGTTTGGGCGTGTGCACCGAAGTAAGCAATGATACATAGTATCAAAAGGATAGGTTTTTTCATGATGTGCGGTTTAATACTACCGAAGATAAGTATTTTTCCCCTGCCGTTGTTGGTGTTGTCACCAACAACTTCCCGTGATTTTTTAAATTAGCACAATGCCTGAAATTAACTTTGACTATCATCCGCAATTTTTCACAGCAACCATCTTAGAATGGAAACCATTGCTAAAGGACGATGATTACAAAGATATTGTGATTAAAAGTTTGCAATTTCTGAAAAATGAAGGAAGTATTGTGATATATGCTTTTGTGATCATGCCTAATCATATACATTTAATATGGCAGATACAGGATGGATATAAACTGGATAAAGTACAAATGCGGTTCTTGAAATTCACGGCCCAGCAGATGAAATTTAAGTTGACTGATACAAATGACAAGAAGTTGGATCGATTTATGGTTAATGCAAAAGACCGCCAGTATCAATTTTGGGAAAGAAATGCATTGAGTATTGACCTTTGGACTCCGGCTGTAATTATTCAGAAGTTAGACTATATACATAACAACCCCCTGCAGGATAAATGGCGGTTGGCAGAGTTTCCGGAAGAGTACAAATACTCATCGGCCAAATTTTATTATTCAGGCGAGGATGAATTTGGCTTACTCACCCATTATAACGGATAAAACAAAATCCGCGGTTTTGTTGGTGACAACATCAACAAAGGCGTGGAAATACATCACAATGAATAACATCGTGGTTTTGTTGGTGACAACACCAACAAAGGCGTGGAAACGCGGAAATACATCACAATGAAGTAGCATCGTGATTTTGTTGGTGACAACACCAACAAAGGCGGCACCAACAAAGGCGGCGAAGGAGAAAGATGCGTTATTGAAGTAGTAATACTACTGCTCGAATATCTTCTTACCTCTTTTAATAACGATAGAAACAATTAAAACTAAAGGGATAAAAGTTACGATCAAGCCGAAAATTGGATACGAATTCATACTGTTTTTCTTTAGATAGATGTAAAAGCCTAACGATCAATAATTAAAGATAAGGATACATTAAATCATTAGGTCACGTAGTTTTACGCAATTTCATATAATTAACGTGCGTAGTATTACCCGATTTTGGCCATTTGTTTACCTCCATTTAATATTGTGTTAATAATACTTCCTATATGCGAGTATTTTTATATTCTCCGGTTAATATTTTTAACTATTGATACCGTTCTGGAGTGTTCCACATCTAAAAAATGGAACGCCCCGAAAAGTGGACAGTAACTTGCTTAACAATGTCATAAATTTATCCGGCCCATAATAGTTTTATCCTTTCATTCGTTGCAAATCAATAGATATGATTAAGTTATTCCTATTATTATTTGCTGCCGGATGCATCTCACTTTTTGCAGCTTTTATCGCGCAGCAGAATATTAGTCTTATTACACTGCAAGATGAAAAGCTCAGCTTTACCCCCCATGAATTTTATATCGCTGATGTAGTGGATGAACGTACCAACCGTAATACAGTAGCTTCATTGATCTATAAAGATGCAACCCAAGCAGCCAGTCTTAAACAAGTAGACCTGCAAGGCGGGGCCGCAGCGTCCCTCAAAAAATTTGTTTCTCACAACCTATACCGTGATACTACGCTGCGCCCGGTAATCGTCACCATAAAACAGCTTGATCTAATTGAATCCGCTTCGCCTAATGGGCAGGTGAACGGAAAATTGACAGTCGCTTTTTCATTCGGGCTGCAATTAAAATATAGAACAGTACATCTTACAGATTACCGGGGCGGTATCCGTTATATCAGGCCGGGCAGCAGGCCGGATATTGCAGAACCAACGTTAAGGCACGGGATAGAGGATGCATTGGCTTATTTTAATACGTGGATGGGTCAATATGCAGGTAGCAACTCTGTGTTGGCAAAGGAGGTTAAAGTGACGTTCAGCGATTACAATGAAAAGCCAGAGGGTGATACCATCTACTATGCTATTAACCGCCCTTTGACCTGGGGTGACTTCGGTGAAAAACTGGGCCCGGGCAGGTTCGAGGCCGAGATATTTGCAGGCATTGGCTATACGGAACAAGCAGAGGTGGCAAAAGGCATTATTCATCTAAACATCGCCCTTAAAGTATATGCCCCCAAGAGCGATTGCCTGGTAAAAGCAGATGGTGTGAGGGATAAATACACTTTAAATCATGAGCAGCGGCATTTTGATATAGAAAAACTGGTTGGCGAACATTTTAAACAAAAAATCAGCGCTATGCACCTGCCTGTTGATAATTTTGACGGCCCTATAAATGTTGAATACCTGGAAACATTGCGCGAAGCCACCCGGCTGCAAAAACAATATGATGCCGAGACGCGGCATGGCACGGACCAGCAAGCCCAGGCGCAATGGAATGAGAAAATAGATAAGGAATTAGAACTGTATTCTATAAAAAAGTGAGTGGGTTTATTTAGCTTAGTTTTTTAAAAATAACGTTAACTATCTGATCGGTATTCAAACAAAAACTTCATTGGTTGCTTAACACATCATGCCCAGCATTTACGAACGGATAATCGCATTTAATAAAAGCTTGTTGCCAGATATGGTAAAGCTTAAATATGAGGCTATGGCCGAGAATATTTTCCGGTTTTACCGTGGAACCTCCCACCTGTTTTATGAGGATATGAGTAAAGTGACTGATTTGCCGGCATCTCCGCACACCTGGATATGCGGCGACCTGCACCTTGAAAATTTTGGCAGTTATAAAGCGGATAACCGCCTGGTTTATTTTGACCTGAATGATTTTGACGAGGCAGTGCTTGCCCCGTGTGTCTGGGAATTAGCCAGAATGGTTACCAGCATATTTATCGCATTTGAAAACCTGGAGATAGATGAAGAAAGGGCTGTAAAAACAGCGCAGTTATTTTTAAAGAGTTATGCCAATGCGCTGACTAATGGAAAAGCCATCAGTATTGATCCGCGTACCGCTAAAGGAATAGTTCGCACATTTTTAACCAATGTAGAGAATCGCAAGCAAAAAGAATTACTAAAAAAAAGAGCTACTTCAAAAAAGCATAAAATCCGACTGTTGCCTGATAATGAAAACCGTTTTGAGGTTGAGAAATCGCTTAAAAAAGAGCTGGCAAATCATGTTAACAGTTGGATTAAAACCAGCAATGCCGGCCACTATAACTTTAAAGTTATCGATTGCGTTTTTAGGCTTGCAGGCACAGGCAGCGTAGGAGTAAAGCGTTATCTGTTTTTACTTAAAAGCCCTGATGCAAAAAATAAATACCTGTTGCTTGATATGAAGGAAGCTAAAACATCTTCATTACAGCCTTATGTAACCGTTAAGCAACCCTATTGGGAAACCGAAGCCGACCGTGTGCTACAAGTACAGCATCGTATGCAAAATGTTTCGGTTGCACTGTTGGGTACAAGTATATTTAATAAAGATAGCTATGTATTGCAGGAAATGCAGCCAACAGAGGACAGGATCAATTTTGAGCTGATAAAGGAGCGCTATGATGATATGTGCCGGGTGATTGATGACATGGCCTTATTAACTGCTTCAGCGCAATTACGGTGCTCGGGGCGTCAGGGTTCTGCGATCGCTGATCAACTGATCGCCTTTGGGCAAAACGACCAATGGCAGGAAGCCATCTTAAATTATTCGCTCAAATACTCCAAACAGGTTAAGAAGGATTATGATCAATATATGACGGCCTATAAAAAAGGGAGATTTGATCAATAGATCAACTTTCGATATTTTGAAAGTTTAAAACCTATTATGCAGCGGATAGCTGGGTATGAACTTTTTTAAGTAATTCGCTAATATCAAATGGCTTGGCTAAAAAATCATTTGGTGCATTGCCCGGTATAAAGCGGTCTGCCAGATTATGACTTGCCGAAATTAATATGATAGGTATATCGTGCGTATCTTTTCTTGATTTAACATCTTTGCACAACTCGCGCCCATCCATGTTTCCAAGCATAATATCCAGTAGAATAAGGTCAGGTCTGTGTGCTTTTATTTTATCAAATAACAGATGCCCGTCACTAAGTGTTTCCACTTCATAATCAGAATCTTCAAGTATCAGTTGCAAAACTTCTAAAATATCTTCGTTATCATCCACCGCTAAAATCCGTTGCATCACATATATTTTTAAAATGTTATATAATTATTAAAATAATAGGGCAATTATTATACCAAGTTGGTCAACAAATATTTAAAATGGATTGGTAATACAAAAGATATATAACTATTTGCAACGGTTTCTCTTGTAGAAATAAATTATCAGTATGGTTAATTCCCCGTGTTTGAATGCTGAATTTAAATAGTACCTGACAGGATATGGATGTTAAAAAAAATAAAAAAAAGTTATTTTTAACGTATCCCTGTTTCTATCAAATGTATATTATTGGGCTCTTTTTGATACACTGGTTCACTATTTAGCACAATCTGCTATTTGGTATTATATACAGATCATTCAAGCGTACGGGCATTATTCAATAAATTTCATTTGTTGTTAGCTTTTACCGAAATGTATCGCGGTTTAGCACATTTTGCGCAGAAATATTTTTTTAAAGGAATAAAAAAGAGAAGATACTTCACAAACCAGCTTCGATGCATTTGGTAGTGAAACGATTGTCCGCACTTTGGGCAATAATAAAGCCTAATAGGTTTAGTAGTCTTGCTCAATTTTAAGTTAAAAGGTGAAAGTAAAAAATTGAATTAAGAAAAACTAAAGTTAAGAAAATTATATTTTGCTCAAATTAGGTATTATAAGTCAGGAAATGTTAATTTATAATTAACCCCACAGGTGATATTTTCGTTTGCATTTATAGCAATAGTATCTTTTTATGCGTAGCCAGTTTAGGAAATATCTAAAAAAGAACCCACGACGCACCCGGTGACCGAGTTCTACTTTACATTTGGGACAAACCAGGACTCTTCTAAATAATCCACTCCCGGCATTTTGTTCATTTATTGTCATTAGCATGCTAATACAATTAGAGGATATTGTATTTTTTTCACCTATCAAATATATAACCTTAGGAAAACCTAAATGATAAATCCGTATTAATAAATTGTTAGGATAATTTCGGCTTTTAGAGTAAAAATGCCGCAATAATTTTCTTGAAAACTATAAATTCCTTAAAAGATTATAAGAGATTGAAAGATGATACAGGGGTAAAAATCGCCTTTAATAAATAAGGTTATTTACCTTTTCAATTAATTCCACTAAGTCAAATGGTTTATTAATAACAGCATCGCAGCCATAAGCCATCACATCATCATTGTGGTTGATGTAAGCTGAAAAAATAATTACAGGTATATCGTAAAATTTAGGGTGCGATTTGATCTGCCTGCATATTTCCCCGCCGTTTTCACCTGCAACACGGTAATCAAGTATCACCAGGTCAGGATTAAACTCCTCAATAAGAGGCATAACTTTTTTACTTTCATTAACGCTTTTTACTTCAAACTGTTCGTATGATAAAGCTTCAGTAACAATGTCGAGTATGTCCTTATTGTCATCCAAAACTAAAATGCGCTTTAACATATTATTTAAAGTTTAAAATCTCAATAGGGTATTAAAAGGGGTTTCGCAAAAATGCTCAACGAAAAAGTATCAAGAGTAAGTGTAGTTATAAATCGATATTGAATGATTATATGAATCAAATATATGATGTTTTTTGATTTATGAGTGATAAAATATCACTCATATAATCCTCTGCGTGTAATATTTTCTTTACGTGTTTTGTATAACTATACAAGAAATTGCTATAAAAGGAATTTATTATAATAAAGCATATACTCCATTTATTCCCTCGGAGTTTATGAAATTCATTAAAATGCTTCACCCAAACCCAACTTAAGGGCCGAATAGTTTTGGCTGAAGCCGTAGTCTATAGCTATATTGGTACTTGAACTTTTATTGAATTTTATGCGCAAACCGGTTCCGCCAGCAGGGTGCCAGTAAGTAAAAAGGTTAGTATTTGGCTCTGTGACAGAATTGACATTCGCGAAAACCACAAAGCCCAGTAAACCATCGTTAGTGATATCCTTTCGGTATTCGGTTTCAAAATAAACCAGACTTTTGCCCCGGTACCGGTTTTGTTCTATCCCTCTGCCTGATTGCTGATAGGGGTCCCATCCAATGCTGGGCAGATTAAGATAAGGCACACCTTTATTAAATGCTGTCCAATAAAAAGTCCAGAAAGCCAGCATATTTTTTTCTTTAGTTGATGTCAGCGATATATATTTTCGCATATCCACATACAACGATTGCCAATTAGCATTACTGCCCAACGCCATGGAATTTATTCGGTACACTACGTTTGTGTATGATCCGGGTAGGGGGTTAAGGTCATTATTACGAGTGTCATAAAGTAAATTTATAGTTCCGCCTGACGAAAAGGAGTTTTGTTCGGACGAGGTGCCATAAGGGTAGCCAGTAAACTTTTTAAGTGCATTGGGATCATTGGTCTCTATATCCAGGTAATAATCCATATCATAACCAATACCCGCAAAAAAGTAAGATGTAATGCGTTTGAGCGCGCTTTGGTAGAAACGGATATATTGATAGTTTACCGTAAACTTATTATACTCGGGCACCCCACCGCCCAGCCCCCAGGTATATTGAGGATATACCAGGAAGCGTGTGTCGCCCTGTATGTTCCAACTGTTATCTTTTAACCATATACTGGACCGAAAGGGGATACCGAATCGCCCTGTAAAGTTAAAATATGGCGTAAAGCTAACAGTTGAGAGGTAGGTGGTGCTGCGATCGCCCAGGTAAAAGCCAGCAGTGGTTGAGGTGAATAATGCCTGCCCACCACCAGGCACAGCGTATGAAAGCGGCAGTATAGAAAAGTAAATGGTTTTATTTTTTTTTGCCTCTACAGGTTTTGAGCTGATATGAAATATCGATCGGGCTACATCAGTAATATCCTTTTTGCCTGCGGTATCTATTAGCCTGTTAGGATCAATAGCCTTTTGAGCCATCAATATGCCCGGTATAAAACAAAATAGGATTAAAGTCGAAATTTTAAACATGGATCAGGTAAAACACAATCAGCCTGTTGGGTTTGTTTATGGGTGACTGAAACCTTTAAACGTGAAAAATCAGATAAATAAGATAACAGGGGAATAAATTTCTTTATATATGATTCAAAACGCCTTTTTTTACTTGAAAAACCCTAAAATAGCTTTTGCAAAATATGGCGAGGCAGATGGTTGTTATTTTCATGTTTAATGTGAATGATGGGCTTATGATGGGGACTAAAATTGAACATTACTTTTTTAAATAATCCGGGCATTAAAATACCGTTTTTAAAATTCTATTTTGTATATTTGGTTATAAGCCATTTGTAAATAATAATCACGCTGTTATGAAAAAAGTTTCGGATATTCTTACCCGTAAAGGGGGTAATGTGATCACCATTGATGCGGAGACCTCGGTACTGGATGCGTTAAGACTGATGGACGATAAAAATATCGGCTCGGTAGTGGTTACGGAACAAGGGGGCTATGTAGGCTTGCTGACAGAAAGGGACTATGCGCGTAAAGTGATCCTGAAAGGGAAATCATCCGATGAAACAACCGTACGCGAAATCATGACCACCAACCTGCCGCATATCATACCCGGCAACACGGTGGAAACCTGTATGCATATTATGAGCGAGGGCAATATCCGTTACCTTCCCGTTTTTGAAGGCGACCGCTTATGCGGTATCATTTCTATCAATGACCTGGTAACCGAAACTATATTGACGCACCTGGAAACCATTGAACATCTGAAAAGCTATATACAATCATAAGCTCCATTTATTCCTTCAATTATAAAGCCCGGGTATGGGATAGAGTGACTGATTTGCTCTATCGTTGCTTTATATATTCCAGTCCTTCCTCCAAAAATTGCTGCCACACCGCATCCGGCTGCCATACATCTTCTATAAATTCCTGCATTTCCCGTTCATCCAATTTTGCTGTCGCGAAAAGATAGAGACCAGTAAACACAGAAGCTCGGTAATTTGCGGCGCAGTGAACTATTGTCTTTTTACCGCTGTGCTCATCCATATAATTTATAAAATCGGCGAGTTGGCTTATTTGCGGGTCATCAAATAATACCGGTATATGGTAATAGTCAATCCCAAGCTCAGTTGCTATTCCATCTTCATTTGGCAATGAATATTTGGTATTGAGCAGTCCCAAATTCACAATAACCAGGTATTTGTCACCGGCCAAATGCTTTAATTGATCTTCTGTAGGCTGCCCTGAACAGGATAGCTGTCCGGATACTCTGCGGAAATTATAAATTGAACTCATACAACAAACTTATTTACATTTTTTATAAGTTGAAGATATGTTTATTGCCGGTTTGTAACAATTGCAATCATGGCAATCCTTTAATCTATTTAACCAGGGTTCAGACAATAGACAAATAATCGTATAATTGTTTTGCATGAAGAAACTCTTATCCAACCTAACTTTCCAGGTTCTTGTTGCCATAGTGCTGGGTGTAATTGTGGGGATTTATTTTAAGCAATTTGGTCCAACGGCCCAACTGATCAGTAAAATGTTCATCAAGATGATCACGATGCTTATCGGGCCCATCATTTTTTTGACGATCGTATTGGGCATAGCCGGGATGAGCGATATGAAAAAGGTGGGCAGGGTAGGCGGCAAGGCCCTATTGTATTTTGAATTGGTTACTTCTTTCGCGCTCATCATCGGTGTTACGGTAGCTAATATTATAAGGCCGGGCGATGGTGTAGTGGCGCATGGTGCTGATGCAGCTAAACTGGCTACTTACCAAAAAGCCGCTGCCGATATGCATTGGGTTGATTTTTTTACCAATGTTATCCCCAGCAACGCGTTTGATGCCTTTGCCAAAGGCGATATTTTGCAGATACTTTTCTTTGCGGTGCTGTTTGGTTTCGGATTGAGCTTTATGGGGGAATCAGGTCAGCCGGTGATCAATCTATTCAATAAGCTATCGAAAGTGTTTTTCAATATTATGCGTATTGTTATGCGTGTGGCACCCATAGGAGCTTTTGGCGGGATGGCATATACCATCAGCACGTATGGCATAAAAACACTGCAGCCATTGGCCAGCCTAATGGCTGCAGTGTATATTACCTGTATCCTGTTTATTTTTGTTGTGCTCAATTTTATCTGTTACCTCTACAAATTTAGTATCTGGAAATACCTTAAATTCATTAAGGAAGAGATACTGATCGTATGGGGAACCTCGTCCTCAGAATCCGCTTTACCCGGCATGATGCAGAAGCTGGAAAAGTTCGGCTGCTCCAGATCGGTGGTTGGGTTGGTAATACCTGCCGGTTACTCCTTTAATTTGGATGGCACAACGATCTACCTGTCGATGTCCGTGATATTTCTGGCGCAGGTATTTCACAGACCCTTGTCATGGGAGGAGCAGCTTACCATTATCGGCATCATGATGATCACCTCTAAAGGGGCGGCAGGTGTAACAGGCAGCGGTTTTATTGTGTTAACGTTAACATTAAATGCCATTAAACTTATACCCGTTGAAGGTGTGGCGATATTATTAGGAGTGGATCGTTTCATGTCAGAAGCAAGGGCTATCACCAATGTGATCGGGAATGGTATTGCTACGATAGTGATCGCGAAGAGTGAAGGAGAGTTTCATCCAGCCTCACCCCAAACCCCTCTCCGATAGAGAGGGGTTTTAAAATGCTCAATGAAAGTCTCCCCAACCGGGGGAGATTTAGAGGGGGCTATTTGTGTATTCATCATTAAATATTCAAATAAATAAGGACTTTATTGGCTTTGAGATTATCAGTAATAACTTTAGCTTTGCCGTACATTTTAAAACACTATGAGCGTTCTCGTAAATAAAGATTCTAAAGTAATTGTTCAGGGTTTTACCGGCAACGAAGGCACTTACCACGCCTCGCAAATGATCGAGTACGGAACACAATTGGTTGGTGGTGTTACCCCCGGCAAAGGTGGTCAGAAACACCTGGATAGACCTGTGTTCAATACCGTTAAAGAAGCCGTTGATAAAACAGGCGCTAATGTTTCCATCATATTTGTTCCACCTCCCTTCGCTGCTGATGCCATTATGGAAGCTGCCGAAGCTGGTATCAAACTGATCGTGTGCATCACTGAAGGTATCCCGACAAAGGATATGATCATGGTGAAGGAATATATTAAGGACAGGGATACCCGTTTGATCGGGCCAAACTGCCCCGGTATTATCACTGCTGATGAAAGTAAGATCGGTATCATGCCGGGCTTTATTTTCAGAAAAGGTAATGTGGGTGTAGTTTCCAAATCAGGTACTTTAACTTACGAAGCGGTTGACCAGGTAGTGAAGGCAGGTTTAGGTATCACTACTGCTATCGGTATTGGCGGCGACCCGATCATCGGTACACCAACCAAAGAAGCGGTTGAGTTGCTGATGAACGACCCTGACACCCACGGCATCATCATGATAGGCGAAATAGGCGGAGGCATGGAAGCCGAAGCTGCTTACTGGATAAAAGCAAACGGCACCAAACCCGTAGTAGGGTTCATAGCAGGCCAAACCGCCCCTCCGGGACGCCGTATGGGTCACGCAGGTGCAATTGTTGGCGGTGCCGATGATACTGCCGCCGCTAAAATGAAGATCATGACAGAGTGCGGTATCCGAGTAGTAAAATCACCAGCCGATATCGGCGCTGCCATGGCAGAGGAATTGGCTAAATTAAAGGTGAAAGCATAATTTAAGGCGAAAGCATAAAGGTAAAAGCTGAAAGGTTTTAATCTGTTCAATAATTAAAAAGATCCTGGTTTTGGCCGGGATTTTTTAATTTAGGATGATAAATAAAATTCATGCAAGATGTACACGTAAGTTGTCCAAAATGTGGATGGGAACCCGATGAAACTTGTCGGTGGCAATGTTCTGTTTGCAAAACGGCATGGAATACGTTCGCCACGAGAGCAAATTGCCCAGGATGCGGAAAAGTTTACGAAAACACAGTTTGCCTTAAATCAAAGGGCGGTTGCAATCAGGTGAGTCCCCATGCCGATTGGTATGAAAAGGTCGAAATTCCAAAAACAAAATTAAACGTCAAATCACTTTTGTCTTTGGGAAAGAAAGAAAAGCTTCCCATTACCGAAAATGACAAAAAATGGGTAGAGCGTTCTTTATTATTGCTCACTGAGTTATTTGAACCAATATATTTAAAATCGCTAAGTACCATCACTCCTGATAAGCAGTACTTTGACCGTGAATTTACAGGAACTGAAGAGGATGCTGAATATATTCTTGAAAGATTAATATCGATTATGCATATTGATGCCTGGGAAATTCAGTTAATGTTTTACTCAAATAAGCCAACGTCATTTTCTGAAGGTATAACTGCGACTCCTCAAGACAAATTAAAAGGCAGCTGGAAAAGCTCGTCAGGTAAATATATAGACAATGGATTAGGTCATAAGGAAATCCGGATAGAACTGGAAGAGTTAAAGGACCCCATAAGTTTAATAAGCACAATGTCGCATGAGTTGGCTCATTATAAATTGCTTGGTGAGTACAGGATGGAAGAAAATGATGAGCTATTAACTGATTTGACTGCTGTGGCGTTTGGATTCGGAGTATTTAAGGGAAATTCATACTTCAAATTTGCACAATGGACGGGCAGTACACATCAGGGTTGGCGAATGAGAAAGAGTGGCTATTTGCCCGAACAGGTTATTGCCTATGCCATGGCTTGGTTAGTGCACTACCGAAATGAAGACATATCATGGAAGCAGTACTTAAATAAAAGCATGCGAAAATATTTTGACCAGAGTTATGAGTACATCAAGCAAAATAAAGACACAATAAAGTGGGAGAACTAATATTTTTGTTGGTCAAACCAGTGTCAATATAGCTTCTCAAACCAATCCATCCCGACTAATTTTCGTATCTTTATATATAAGAAATCGGTGAAATCACTACCTCATCGGTGAAATCAAAAAACAATATGGAATACAACAAATTAACCCCGGAAGAAGAACGGGTAATACTACATAAAGGTACAGAACGGCCATTCACAGGCTCGTTATTAGACAATCATGCGCACGGACTGTATGTATGCAAAAGATGCGATACGCCATTATACACTTCTGAAACAAAATTTGAATCACATTGCGGCTGGCCCAGCTTTGATGATGAGATACCAGGTGCAGTAAAGCGTGTCCCTGATGCGGATGGACGCCGCGTGGAGATCGTATGCGCCAACTGTGGTGCCCATCTTGGCCATGTTTTCGAAGGTGAATACCTTACCCCAAAAAATACCAGGCATTGTGTAAACTCGGTTTCATTGAAGTTTGTGCCTCTTGAAGGTTGAAAAGTTGGAAGGTTTTAAGGTTGGAAAGTTGCCTTTAATGGTGTTTTAACCTTACAACTTTCCAACCTTACAACATTCCAACAATCAATTCGCCTCCTTATCAAACACATTGCGCCATACCAGGGCAGCTAATATCCCGCCAATTACAGGTGCGATCATAAACAGCCATAATTGACCCAATGCTTTGCCACCTGCAAAAATAGCAGGCCCAAAACTACGGGCTGGGTTAACTGATGTACCGGTAATGGGTATAGCCACTAAATGTATGAGTACCAAAGTAAGCCCGATAGCTAACCCGGCCATTGATGAGTTGCCAAAACGTGAATTAGTACCGAAAATAACAAACAGGAACAGGAAAGTAAGAATAACTTCGGCCAGGAAAGCCGATGTGGTGGAATATCCACCGAGGTAGCCAGGGCCCCATCCGTTTGATCCCAGGCCCCATTCTCCGATCCCGTTAAAATTGGGACTGCCTGACAAAAATGCGTACAATACCGCAGCGCCAATGGTAGCGCCCATAAACTGGGCAATAATGTACCCTAAGGCGTCTTTGCCGCTGATCTTTTTAGCCACAAGCATGGCTATGGTGATGGCAGGATTGATATGACAGCCCGAGATCGGGCCGATGGCGTAGGCCATCGCAACAACGGCCAGTCCGAATGCAAGTGCTATACCCAAAATTCCAACTCCTAACGGAGCGTCGGGAAGAACTGCGGCAGGGATTGTTTTTCCGTCAACAACTGCTGCTCCGCAACCAAATAATACTAAGGCAAAGGTTCCGATAAGTTCGGCTAAATATTTTTTCATGGTGATGGGTTTTTTAATTGAATTTACAAACATTTTATTGAAAGAACAGTTTTTAAAAACAAAATATGTCTGATTGCCGCCTTGTGCATAACTAACCCCGATGTTAAAAACTATCACTAACATCGTAATAGCCCCACCCGTTATCTTTGAAACTCTAAGTTCTTTAACAAACGCTATCAAAGGTTGCCGGGTTAAAAGCCGGTATTAAAAGGGAACCATGTGCAAATCATGGGCTGACGTGCAACTGTGTTTTAGTACTGAGTTTTGAGTTTTAAGTAGTGAGTTTTTTACTCATAACTGATCACTCGCTACCCACAACTACTATAAGCCAGACACCTGCCAGATAGCTTGTCAAAACTTTCACGAATAAGGTTTTGATGAAAGCCCTGTCCCCTGTACTTCCGTAAAGTGCCCGGTTCATCGTCTTTTGTCAGCCCCAAACAAATAAAAAAACGACGAGGCATGAAACAGGAAAATGAAGTATTATTAAGGGAGAACAAGGACCGGTTTGTGATCCTCCCCATCAACTATCCCCGCATCTGGGAAATGTACAAAAAGCACGAGGCCAGTTTTTGGACCGCCGAGGAGATCGACCTCTCCGACGACCTGAAGCACTGGGAAAACCTGAACGACGGCGAGCGGCATTTTATATCCCATATCCTGGCTTTTTTTGCAGCCAGCGATGGGATCGTGAATGAGAACCTTGCCGTAAACTTTATGAGCGAAGTGCAGGTGCCCGAAGCACGGTGTTTTTATGGTTTCCAGATTATGATGGAGAATATTCATTCAGAAACCTATGCCTTGCTGATCGATACTTATGTAAAAGACCCTGCCGAAAAGGATCGTTTGTTTCATGCCATCGATACCGTACCTGCAGTGCAAAAAAAAGCGCAATGGGCACTCAAATGGATCAATAACGGAACCTTTGCTCAGCGTTTAGTTGCATTTGCAGCGGTAGAAGGTATCTTCTTTTCCGGAAGTTTCTGCTCTATTTTCTGGCTCAAAAAACGTGGTTTGATGCCAGGCCTTACTTTCAGCAATGAGCTGATCTCTCGTGATGAAGGTATGCATTGTGAGTTTGCCTGTTTGTTATACAGTATGCTGGGCGAAAAGCTATCTAAGGAAGAAGCGACCGCCATCATTACTGATGCCGTTGAGATAGAAAAGGAATTTGTGACTGATGCGTTACCAGTAAATCTCATTGGTATGAACGCCAAACTAATGAGCCAGTATATTGAATTTGTAGCCGACAGGTGGTTATTAGAATTAGGCTATGATAAAGTTTATAATGCCGCCAATCCATTTGATTTTATGGAGATGATATCCCTGCAGGGCAAAACTAATTTCTTTGAAAAACGCGTAGGCGATTATCAGAAAAACGGCGTGCTGAATACGCAGGAAAGCAAAGCTTTTTCGCTTGATGATGATTTTTAACTAATCACTGATCTCTAACCTCTAATCTCCAACACCCATGTATGTAATAAAAAGAGACGGTAAAAAAGAAACCGTAAAATTTGATAAAATAACCGCACGCATCGAGAAACTGTGCTATAGTTTAAACCCTGCATTGGTTGACCCGATCGATGTAGCCAAAAAAGTAATTGAAGGTTTGTACGACGGGGTAACCACCTCCGAATTGGATAACCTGGCTGCAGAGACCGCGGCCTCATTAACCACCAAGCACCCGGATTATGCTTTACTGGCATCGCGCATAGCCGTATCCAATCTGCATAAGAATACCATTAAATCATTTTCAGAAACCATGCGACTTTTGCATGGTTATATCGATGCCAAAACGAGCAAAAATGCTTCGCTGATTGCCGATGATGTATGGGAAGTGATCGAAGCTAATGCCGAACTACTGGACAGCACCATTATATACGACCGTGATTTTGGTTTTGATTATTTCGGCTTCAAAACGTTGGAGAAATCATACCTGTTAAAGCTGGATGGTAAAATTGCCGAGCGCCCGCAGCATTTATTTATGCGGGTTGCTGTAGGTATTCACAAAGAGGATGTAGATAGCGTCATCAAAACTTATAACCTGATGAGCGAGCGCTGGTTCACCCATGCTACGCCGACCTTATTTAATGCCGGTACGCCGAAACCACAAATGTCATCCTGCTTTTTATTGACGATGAAGGATGATAGTATTGACGGCATTTATGATACATTAAAGCAAACCGCCAAAATATCTCAAAGCGCAGGTGGTATTGGTTTGAGCATCCACAATGTAAGGGCCACAGGTTCTTACATCAGCGGCACTAATGGCACCAGTAACGGTATTGTACCCATGCTAAAAGTATTTAACGATACAGCCCGTTATGTAGACCAGGGCGGTGGCAAGCGTAAGGGTGCATTCGCTATTTATTTAGAACCATGGCATGCGGATGTATTTGACTTTTTAGATCTCCGCAAAAACCATGGTAAAGAAGAAATGCGTGCCCGCGATTTGTTCTACGCCCTTTGGGTATCCGACCTGTTTATGAAAAGGGTAGAGGCTAATGAAGAATGGAGCCTGTTCTGCCCGCACGAAGCACCGGGATTAGCCGATTGTTTTGGTGCCGAGTTTGAAGCCTTTTATGAAAAATATGAAAAAGAAGGGCGCGCCCGCAAAACCGTAAAGGCACAGGAACTTTGGTTTGCCATACTGGATGCACAGGTAGAAACCGGCACGCCTTACTTATTATATAAGGACGCCGCCAACGGCAAATCGAACCAGCAAAATTTGGGGACGATCAAAAGTTCCAACTTGTGTACCGAGATCATGGAATATACATCGGCCGAAGAAGTGGCTGTTTGCAACCTGGCCTCGCTGGCATTGCCGAGATATGTAAACAATGGCGTTTTCGATCACCAGAAATTATACGAGGTAACTTACCAGGTTACTTTGAACCTGAATAAGATCATTGATAACAACTATTACCCGGTTGAAGAAGCCAGATATTCTAACCTGCGCCACCGTCCAATTGGTTTGGGTGTGCAAGGGCTGGCAGATGCTTTCATTTTACTGCGCCTGCCGTTTGAAAGCGAAGAAGCCAAGAAACTGAACAAAGAGATATTCGAGACCATCTACTTTGCAGCCATGACGGCTTCGAAAGACCTGGCTATCCAAGATGGCGCTTACGAAACATTTAAAGGTTCGCCATTATCAAAAGGTAAATTCCAGTTTGATCTGTGGGATGTAAAACCGGATACCGGCAGATGGGACTGGGAAAACCTGCGTTTGGATGTGATGAATCACGGCGTGCGTAACTCCTTATTGGTTGCTCCTATGCCAACCGCCTCCACCTCGCAGATATTGGGCAATAACGAATGTTTTGAACCCTACACCTCTAATATCTACACCCGCCGCGTATTAAGCGGAGAGTTTATCATCGTCAATAAATTCTTGCTGCGCGATTTGGTAAACCGCGGTTTGTGGGACAACGCGATGAAAGATAAGATCATCACCGCGAACGGTTCGATACAGGATATTGCAGAGATTCCGCAGGAGCTAAAAGACCTGTACAAAACCGTATGGGAGATCAAAATGCGTAACATTATCGATATGGCTGCTGATAGGGGTGCGTATATTTGTCAGTCGCAATCGCTTAACCTATTTATCAATTCGCCAAATGCGTCTAAACTGACTTCCATGCATTTTTATGCCTGGAAAAAGGGTTTGAAAACAGGTATGTATTACCTACGCACACAAGCGGCATCGCAGGCAGTGAAATTTACCGTAGAGAACCAGGGCGGCAAAAATATGGAGCCGGTAATACCTGATCATGTAGAGCAAGTGGCCGACGAAATACCAGCTGGTCCATCATGCTCGATGGATGAGGGATGCGTGACCTGCTCGGCGTAATTTTAGTCGATAGTTAATAGTTCATAGTCGATAGTAATTAATTTACTTTTGGCTATGGTCTATCAACCACTGACCATGGACAAAACGAATGACCAAACACGAAATCGTCCGTTGCGAACGCTGCCAGTCGGCATTTGAATGTAAAGCCAATTCATTCACCAAATGCCAGTGCGCCAAAGTGCAGCTAACGCTTAATGAAACGCAATATGTGAGTGAGCTGTATGACGGGTGTTTGTGTGCGGGGTGTTTGTTGGAATTACAGAAGGAATATCAATCCTCCCTTATTGTTAAGTAATTATTAAGACTACTATCTTTCGGACTTCCGGACTTTTCTGACTTTCCGACTAAATGTCTATCTTCGACCCCCGAAATCATTCTGAACAAAAATGAAATTATTAGAAGGAAAAACCGCACTCATCACAGGTGCATCAAAGGGTATAGGTCGTAAAATAGCCGAGAAATTTGCCGAGCATGGCGCCAATGTGGCATTTACTTACTTATCGTCTGTTGAAAAAGGACAGGCTTTGGAGCAGGAACTGCAAAGTTTTGGCACACAGGTAAAGGGCTATCGTTCTGATGCTTCTAAATTTGATGAGGCCGAAAAACTGGTTAATGATATCATTGCCGATTTCGGTACCCTGCATATCGTGGTGAATAACGCCGGTATCACCAAGGATGGTTTGCTGATGCGTATGACCGAGGAAAGCTGGGATGAAGTGCTGGATGTAAACCTGAAATCGATCTTCAATGTCACCAAGGCCGCATCAAAAATTATGATGAAAAATCGCTATGGTGTGTTTATTAATATGAGTTCGGTAGTTGGGGTGCAGGGCAATGCGGGGCAGGCCAATTATGCGGCTTCAAAGGCAGGTATCATCGGTTTTTCTAAATCTATCGCTAAAGAATTAGGCTCCCGTAATATACGTACCAACGTAGTCGCTCCCGGTTTTATCAAAACCGAAATGACCGAAATATTAGACCCCAAAGTAGTGGAAGGCTGGGCACAAGCTATCCCGCTTAAACGCGGCGGCGAAACCGAAGATGTGGCCAATTGCTGTGTTTTCCTGGCATCAGATATGGCTTCTTATATCACCGGGCAGGTTATTCCTGTTGATGGGGGAATGCTGTAGGTGAGCAGTCGGTTGTGAGTTTGAGTTTTTAGTTTGTTTAAAACGTATAATTGCTCACATTTACTTCGTTCATAACTCATAACTTACAACACAAACATATAACTAATGCTAACATGGGGCTCAGTTTCGGGATGGTGGACGCCTGTTTGCCTGTTGCTGGGCCTGCTGTATGCATGGCTGATGTACCGCCAGCCGGTCAGCCTGGGTAAAGCTGCCCGTTATGGTTTGTTTGCCGTAAGGACTATCGCTGTATCTATCATCTCTTTTTTATTGATCGCACCTTTGGTGAAGTCGGTCGCCTATGATCCGCAGAAGCCTTTGCTGCTGATCGCTCAGGATAATTCGCAATCCATAAAACTATTCGCCCCACCCAAACCCTCCCCGGAAGGGAGGGCTTTAGAAAATAAAAAAGTCTCCCCTACCGGGGGAGATTTAGAGGGGGCTGATTGGGTTGCTTCTCTGTCGCACCTAAAACAGCAGTTGGGCGACCAGTATGATGTACGCGAATTCAATTTCAGCCGAAACCTGCATGATAGCCTTTCCGGTAAATTTGATGGTAAGCAAACTAATATTTCATCGGCTATTCACCAATTGAACGAGCGGTTTGCTAATCAGAACATCGGCGCGCTTATACTCGCTACGGACGGCTTATACAACCAGGGCAGCGACCCGCGTTACGAGGCTAAAAATTTAAAGACAAGCATTTATACCATTGCTTTAGGCGATACAGTTGCAAAACGCGACCTGCTGATCGGTAACGTAAACTATAATAAAACAGCCTATTTAGGGAATGATTTTGAGGTGGAAGTTTTGGCGGAAGCCTACCAGGCCAAAGGCGAAAATATCCGGCTAAGTATTACCGAAGATGGCAAACAGGTGTTCAGTCAGAACGACCCGGTAACTTCCGATAATTTCAGAAAGGTGGTACCACTGAAACTCAATGCGGATAAAAAAGGCATACGCAAGTTTACCATCAGCATAGCCCCTGTTAAAAATGAGGTATCGTTACAAAATAATACTGAAACCATTTATGTGGAAGTGCTCGATGCCAAACAAAAGATATTGCTGCTTTATGATAGTCCACACCCGGATATCACGGTGATCAAACAAGCCATTGAAAACAACAAGAATTATGAGGTAAAGGCAAGCCTGCTTAGCGACATTCCTAAACTGAAATTGAGCGATTACAGCCTGGTGATCTTATACCAATCGGCAAGTAATAGCAATGGCGACCTGCAAACCTTTATTACAAAAAGTAAAATCCCCGTTTGGTACATGGCTGGTGCGCAAACTGATCTGCAACTATTAAATTCAGAACAGAAATTAGTGCAGATCAATTCCGGTCGCGAGGAAATGCAGGAGGTATTTGCAGAGCCGATAGTAGAGTTCTCCCTGTTTACCTTATCTGATTCGACACGGAAAAAGATCAGTCAGTTTCCACCGTTATTGGCGCCTTTTGGCAATTACAGTGGTAACGGAGCAGGCCAGGTTTTGCTGAAACAGAAAATAGGAGAGGTATCGACAGCCTATCCTTTATTATCATTCGGTGACGAGAACGGGCACCGGATAGCGATACTTACAGGCGAAGGCCTATGGCGCTGGGCATTAGCCGAGTATCAAACCTATGGAAATCACCATGCGCTTGAAGAATTGCTCGGCCAGGGTGTACAATACCTTACTGCCAATAATAACAGGCAGCGTTTCAGGGTTTATCCAGCTAAAAACGTGTTTGATGAAGGCGAAAATGTAATACTGAATGCCGAGTTATACAACGATGCGCTGGAACTGGTCAACACCCCCGATGTCAGGATAGAACTGAAAAGCCAATCCGGTAAAAATTACAGTTTCCTGTTTACCCGCAACGGTCAAAGCTACCAGCTGGATGCCGGGGCACTCCCTGTAGATGAATACAGCTATACCGCTACAACAAAATTGGGTGATAAACCATTCACCGCTAAAGGACAATTAACCGTAAAACCGTTAAACCTCGAAACCCGTCAAAGCGCTGCCGATCACCGCTTGCTGTATGACCTGGCCAAACAATCGGGCGGACAAATGCTCTACCCATCCCAAATCAGCAGCCTTGCCGATCTGATCCGCAAAAATGAAAATATCAAAACGGTGGTTTACGAGGACAAGCACTATAGTGACCTGATAGATCTGAAATGGATATTTGTGCTGATATTAGCTTTGTTAAGCTTAGAATGGTTTATCCGTAAACGCGAAGGGGAAATATGATGGTCAATATCTCATCTGCAATAGAAATTTCGGGGACGGTGGCTTTCGCTATCTCGGGTGCTTTTTCGGCCATGCAAAAACGGTTGGATGTTTTTGGCGTTCTGATCATGGGTTTTGTAACCGCTATTGGCGGTGGAACAATCCGGGATGTGCTAATTGGCGATACCCCGGTTAGCTGGATGCGTGATTACCAATTGCCCCTTATCATATTAGGAACGGTGATAGCCACTATACTTTTTAAAAAATATATCAAGACATTTAAGATCACTTTATTTCTGTTTGATGCGCTGGGCCTTGGGCTGTTTACCATTATCGGCATACAAAAAGGGATCAATGCGGGGCTTAATCCGGGAGTTTGCGTGGCGCTGGGCACCATTACCGGCTGTTTTGGCGGTGTACTCCGCGACATACTATTGAACAATATCCCCCTGATATTCCAAAAGGAAATTTATGCTACGGCGTGTATTATTGGCGGTACCTTGTACCTGCTATTGATCAACCAGGTAGATAGTGATGTTGTAAAGTTATTGTCAGTGACTGTTGTTTGTGCCATTAGGATAGTAGCGGTAAAGTATAATTTGTCGTTGCCGAAATTCTATGCATAGTTGATATGAAAAGTAGGGGCAAATGCGATTCCCTCAAGAAAATAAAACAGACCGTCATGGCGAGCGATAGCGTGGCCATCTCTACACATGCATATCGGGGATGCCTGTTTGCCCTTAAAATTGATCGCGGTTTTGAATGTCCTATGTAGAGGTTGCTTCGTTCCTCGCAATGACGATCTTGTTTATAACTAACATAAAGCCAAGAGATAGAATTGCGTTGGAAGGCTTTAACCTTTATGAATTTAATCTTGCTTCTTTTCTTTCCCGATCACAAAAACATCCTCATTATCTTTTTTCATGAGGTATTTTTCGCGGGCGAATTTTTCGAGTTTTTCTTTATTGGACGTGAGTTCGTCCAGATCTTGGTGAACTTTGGCGGTTTCTTTTTGGTAGAAGTCGCGTTCCTGCTTTAATTTAGCTACCTGGTGGTGATATTGGTATTGAGAGAACAGGTCGTTCCTATCAAAGAAGGTCATCCATACCAGGAAAGCTACAGTAACCAGGAAGTATTTGTTCTTAAAAAGATTAAGCAGGCGCTTCATTCCAAACCGTGTAAAATTTCGTTTAAAGCTATTTAATTATTTTGAACGATGCAAGGGAGATTATTAACTTGTTAACAAGCCCCCTCTAAATCTCCCCCTGTAGGGGAGACTTTAAAATCGAACTAAATGATTTACCGCCTATTCCCGCCGCTTCTGTTTCCACCAAAGCGTCTCTGGCCGTCCCTGTGACCGGCAGACTGATGATGCCTCTGACCTGAACCGCTTTTAGCTGGTTCCTGTTTCTTAATATAAGCAGCCGGACTCATTGGATAAGGATGCTCTTCGGTTATAGGGATATGTTTCGAGATCAGTTTATGAATATCTTTCAGAAATTCAATCTCCTCCTGGTCGCAGAATGAAAAGGCGATACCGCTTGCACCTGCTCTACCAGTACGACCTATACGGTGTACGTAAGTTTCTGGGATGTTTGGTAGCTCGTAATTGATCACATGGGTCAGTTCGTCGATGTCAATACCACGTGCAGCAATATCAGTAGCTATCAAAACCCTTGTAGTGCGGTTCTTAAAATTGGTTAACGCACGTTGCCTTGCGTTTTGTGATTTATTACCGTGGATAGCTTCGGCAGTGATGCCAACTCGGGTAAGATCCTTCACTACTTTATCAGCGCCATGTTTGGTGCGGGTAAATACCAAAGCGGTTTTAATTGCTTTGTCCTTTAACAGGTGGATCAGCAAGTTTTTCTTATCCGATTTCTCTACATAATATAACGATTGCTGTATGGTATCCGCAGTAGATGAGGCTGGAGTAACTTCCACCTTTGCAGGGTTAGTTAGGATAGTATTAGCCAGTTGCTGGATTTCGTTTGGCATGGTAGCCGAGAAAAACAGCGTTTGTCTTTTTACAGGTACTTTGGCGATGATCTTTTTTACATCATGCACAAAGCCCATATCCAGCATACGGTCGGCCTCGTCTAATACCAGCATTTTAATATGCTCCAGGTGAACAAAGCGCTGGTTCATCAGGTCTAATAAACGGCCTGGTGTGGCCACCAATATATCCACACCACGGCGCAAAGCGTCCGTTTGCGGATTTTGTGATACACCACCGTAGATCACCAAATGCTTTAACCCGGTGTGTTTGCCATAAGCGGCAAAGCTCTCGTCGATCTGTATAGCCAGCTCGCGGGTTGGGGTTAATATGATGGCCTTGATGGTTTTTTGTTCCTTGTGCTGCAACCTGTCCTGGTACAATAACTGCAGAATAGGTATAGCAAAAGCGGCCGTTTTACCAGTACCGGTTTGCGCGCAACCCAACAAGTCGCGGTGTTGTAATACAATGGGTATAGCTTGTTCCTGTATAGGAGTAGGGGTAGTATATCCCTCAGTTTTTAAGGCCCTGAGGATAGGCTCAATTAAATTTAAATTTTCGAATGACATGTAATGTATCTAATGTAATGTGCTAACGCGAATGCATAAAGCGGATCTGAAGAGTCGTCTGGATAAATCAAAACCGTAAGCGAACGGGTAATATTTGCAAAGATACGGTTTTTATTTGAGGTTCGATTGACTTGATTAAGTTAGATTGGGTTCGATTAAGTTCATTAAAATAAATTACTGGCAGTGAACTAATCAACTCAATCAACCACTTAACCTAATTAACTATCTTATTCCACAGTTGCATTCACCTGTTATCACATTAATTCGAAATGTTTTTCCATTAATAGTAACATCTGCCATGTGGTTTCCGAGGAAAACTATTGTGCCGGTTAAAAACCAGCCCTTGCCATATGCTTTAAAGGTGGCTGTACCGCTCAAAATGTCTTTGGTCGTCAAGTCAACTTTCAGGCCACTGAGTACATAGTTGGCATTGGTGATTGATTGACAACCACAAAGATCAGTTATCAGACTGTAGAAGTAAATATCACCGTCAACGCCAACAAACAGGTGGTTATCATCCAGGCATTTGATCGTGTAATATTGTTTTACATAACACTCGGACGATCCGTAGCGCGTTGTTTTAGTGGTAGCTAATGAATCGTAAGCAGTATAGCCGTTCGGCTTGCCATTATTGCAATTAAAGAAAAAAGTAAGGTTTCCACCAGTATGTGCTTTTACGGTATCACCTAAATTCCAGTTGTAGTTCACTAAGGAATCAGTGAATAAACCACAGAGGGGATAAATGGCAGCAGCGTGATGTTGCCCAGCCAGGGATGCCGAATCAACACCGCCCATCACGTTTACACCGCCAAAGTTTCCGGCTAATGATTGGGCAAGGTTTACCGCTATCTGGCCGCCCAGCACATCAGTGTTGGTTGTTTGGGAAGATACCGGGGCATTGTCAACTTTACGGCATGCGCTGTAAACCATCAATACACAAACCATAATCGCGAGAAGAGGTTTAATGTTAGTTTTCATCATAAGGTAATTTAGTTGCTAAACATTATTTAAAGGTTAAGCGGGGTATCATGAACCTGTGAATATACGATTCCAATTATTATACCATTAAAATAATCAATATGTGTGGATACCGGTTTTTAGTAGGCAACAGTTTGAAACGTATCTTTAACCTTGATGATAATGCCGGGAAACCAGCATTTTACCCTCTCAGCCTCAGTGGATGAAAGTTTTACAGGATAATTTAACCAAACAGAAAATTATTTATAAATTGGAATACACTTCTTGTTTAAATGGAAATAGGGGGAAATATTTCCACATAATATCTCTTTTAGCTCTATTGGTTTATATTAGAATAGATAACTTTCAAGAAGTTGTCAATTCTTGTTTTTATATTTTCTTGCAGTATTGAGCATCAAAATAGCACCAATTAAAAATATACATCCTGCAGCAATACCATATACCCTTAAATCATTATACCTAAATCCAGAATAAAAAAATAGTAAGCCTAAAGCTGCATATATAAATGCATTGCGATTGTAGATGCCAGCTACTCTGTCAGTTGACTTTTTGTTATTATTAATTAAAGCATTGAGAGTTTTAACTTCATCCACACAAGTAGTAGTACATGCTATTCCATTTTCGACTTCAGTGAGACACTCAGGACATAATCCTTTGCAGCAGTTTTTACAAGTGGCAACAGCCGGTATGGTACGATGATTATAACAATTCATGAGATAAAGTTTAGAAAAATAAAAGTAAGAAATAAAAACAAAAAAAAGCCCCGATAAAATCGAGGCTCTTAATAATTAGAAGGCTTTAACCTTTCAGCTTTCGCCTTTAACCTTTTACCTCTTTTTGTAAAATTTAAAATCTTTACCAATAAACCTTGCGCTGTTGCCTAATTCTTCTTCGATGCGCAGTAACTGGTTGTATTTAGCGATCCTGTCTGAACGGGAAGCCGAACCGGTTTTGATCTGGCCGCAATTTAAGGCTACAGCTAAATCAGCAATGGTTGAATCTTCAGTTTCGCCTGAACGGTGGCTCATTACCGAAGTATAGCCATTGGTTTGTGCTAAGGATACTGCGTTGATAGTTTCAGTCAGAGTGCCTATCTGGTTTACTTTTACCAGGATAGAGTTGGCGGTATGCTCGTCGATACCTCTTTGTAAACGCTTTACATTGGTTACAAATAAATCATCACCCACCAGCTGCACTTTGCTGCCGATTCTGTCGGTCAGTATTTTCCAGCCTTCCCAATCATCCTCAGCCATACCATCTTCGATAGAAATAACCGGGTATTTTTCTGCTAACTGGGCCAGGTATTCTGCCTGTTCAGCACTGGTGCGGATAGCGCCTTTTTCGCCTTCAAATTTGGTGTAGTCATATTTGCCATCCTTGTAAAACTCAGATGCGGCACAGTCGAACGCCAGGCATATATCCTCGCCAGCTTTGTAGCCTGCTTTCGCGATAGCTTTCAAAATGGTTTCAACGCCGTCTTCTGTACTGTCAAACGTTGGTGCAAAACCACCTTCATCACCTACAGCGGTTGAAAGACCACGGTCGTGTAATATCTTTTTCAGGTTATGGAATACTTCTGTTCCCCAACGCAATGCTTCTGAGAAAGAAGACGCGCCAACCGGCATGATCATAAATTCCTGGAACGCGATAGGCGCATCAGAGTGTGAACCGCCGTTAACGATGTTCATCATCGGGATAGGCAGCGTATTAGCATTAACACCACCGATATAACGATATAATGATTGACGGCTTTCCTGCGCGGCAGCTTTTGCTACTGCCAATGAAACGCCTAAAATAGCGTTAGCGCCTAAATTGCCTTTATTTTCGGTGCCGTCGATCTCGATCATCAGTGCATCGATGGCATTTTGCTCAAATACATCGATACCATTCAGTTCTTTGGCCAGTATATCATTTACATTGGCTACGGCCTGTAAAACGCCCTTGCCCATGTACACAGATTTATCGTTATCACGAAGTTCAACAGCTTCGTGCACGCCGGTTGAAGCGCCTGAGGGCACTGCTGCACGACCCAAAGCGCCATTTTCGGTTAAAACATCTACTTCAATAGTAGGATTTCCACGCGAATCAAGTATCTGTCGGGCGTGAACGTCAATAATTAAGCTCATTTTGTATTGTTTTAGGTATTGAAAAATTAGTTAGTGTCAAAAGTACACTATAAGTATATATTCTCCAAATATACAAATGATAATAACTTTCGGTGAAAATTACTTTAAGATTAACAGAAAATTAATGTGAGCGCGCTGTTTTTTTTGTCTGAACCATGATTCATAGGATTTACGGATGGCCACGATTCTTTTCATCTTTGATCGGTCTAAAGCCTGAACCTTACAACATTTTGACTTTACAATCATCCAATTCATTCTGCATTCCAACTACTCCCACTTAAACGTTTTCACCGCAACAATATAGATCCCGACAAACCAGATACCTAATATCAGCAATTGATGTGACACCTCCCCAAGCGATGCGCCTTCAAAAGCCACCTTTCGCATGGCGTCATTTAAATGGGTGAGGGGCAATACCCTGCTAATGTGTTGCAACCATACCGGGAAAGCGGTAGTTGAAAAGAAAGTGCCCGATAACAAAAATTGGGGTAAGGTAATAATATTGGAGAAGGGCGGCACCGTGCTCTCGTTTTTGGCTACGCCGGATATAATAAAGCCAAACCCCATAAAGATGATGAGCCCTATAGCTGATAATACGAGCATATTAAGCACTGTAATGAAACCATGTATCAGCGTAAAGCCGAATGCATAATGGCCAATACCGATAATGAACAGTGCGCCCAACAAAGCAAATACGATACGCGCCAAAGCCTCGCCCAAAACAATACTGTAACGTTTTACCGGGTTAGCAAAAAAACGTTTAATCACCAATGTTAAACGTAAACTAAGAAACACGAAGGCTGTACCAAAAACGCCGCTGCTCAACAGGGAAAAGCCAAGCATGCCCGGCAGGATGAAGTCGATATACTTATACTCACGGCCCTGGATGGTGGTTTCGTTTACCTCTGCCATCTGCGGTAATCCTTTGGACATACTTGAGTTCATCTGGGATATGATGTTGCTGATAACAGACTTGAGAATACCATCCTTATTGGAAGCCTTGGTGTATTGCACGTTAACCGAGAACGGGGGTTTGTTCGGTAAATTATTTGGTGGAAGGGATAATGGCGGATAAAGCGTCAATCCTCCCGAGTGATTATTCTTGATGTCTAAAATAGCATCGATTGAACCTTTTGACAGGTTCTTATTCATTTCATCGGTCGACTGGTTGGTTACCAGGTTAACGATCTTGACCGACTTTAATGCTTTGTAAATAATACTGCTGGTATCACACGTTTTAGCTACGCCCACATCAACAGATATGCCGCCGCCACCAATATTGGCAAATACGACTATAAATATCAAAGGGAACACCAGGCTGAACACCACCGCCGAAGGGCTTCGTAATATCGACCGGAAACTGGCTTTTGCTATCGCGAGGGTAGCTTTAGTATTGCTGTATGGTTTGTTGTTGGTAGTCATTAGTTCATTGGTTCAATAGTTCATTGGTGATTTTTTTGTCAATAGTCGATGGACCATAGTCGATAGTTGTCTTAGTTATTTACCATGGACTATCAACCATGGTCTATGGGCCAAATCAATCTTCCCGCCATTCTTTACCGGTCATGGTAATAAATACATCCTCTAAATTGGCCAGCTTTACTTGTTTTTTACGTTCAAAGCCGGTAGCTACCAGTTTATCAATAAAATTATCCGGCGTATCAATGCCTATTATATTACCGCCATCTATAAAGGCTACGCGGTCGCAAAGTACCTCTGCTTCATCCATGTAATGGGTGGTGATGACCACGGTAGTACCGCTATCGCGAATTTCTTTTATCAGTTCCCATAAGTTTCTGCGCGCCTGCGGGTCAAGACCGGTGGTTGGTTCATCAAGAAATATAATGCGTGGATCATTGATCAGCGTGGTGGCAATAGAGAAGCGCTGCTTTTGGCCGCCCGAAAGATCTTTGTATTTTGATTTGGCCTTATCCGTTAGGGCCACTTTACCCAACATTTCCATCGGTTTTTTGTCGATGCCATATAAGCCGCAGAAAAGCACGATCAGTTCCGAAAGATTCAGGTTAGGATAATAACCCGCGGCCTGTAATTGTACGCCTATCCGTTTCTTAATACTGTCGGTATCTTTGTCGATAGAGAATCCATCTACAGTGATCTCGCCGGATGTTTTATCACGCAGTGTTTCGATGATCTCGAGGGTGGTGGTTTTACCGGCTCCGTTGGGGCCAAGCAAACCGAATATTTCGCCCTCAAAAACTTCAAAGCTAATGCCGTTTACAGCTGTAAAATCGTCGTATTTTTTTACCAGGTTTTTTACAGTGATAATGGGTTGTTTTGCCATACTGTAAAAATGGGATAGAAAAATGGAATAACCATAATATTTTCGGTGAATGGTGGAAAAATTACGGTGAAGATATCTGTAAGCCCCCTGTGTGGAGACTTTTAAAATCGGATGGCGATTTATGCGTTAGCCTAACAGGTTGGCAAACGATCTGGTGAATGTTTCCGCCTGTTCAAGCAGGTAATTGTAAAGTTGGAATAGTGCTTTCATTGTAAACTGGTAGTTTGATGCAAAAATACACGAGGTATGTTAAGCGGGTGGTTTTATATTGTTAAATTATTACTGCTTTATATAAATTATTTCATTAAATGCCCCAGCGCATGGATGATGGTATGGATATGCTGAACAGCCTGCGCAGCTAAATGAACGATGTGAATGAGTAGTAGTGTTTTCATGATCCGTGTGATTTATACCACAAATATGCCCTCAGGCACAGGAAAGCGTTATTAGTTTTAGGCGAACAGCGGGAAATTCTCGGTGAATGAATGAAGTTAGTGGATGAACCGGTGAAAAATCCGGGTTCGTAAAAAAAAGGAAAGGGTTTAATAACCTACGCGGTACCAATTATCGCCGAATTTTTTAAAAGCGCGGTTACTGCCATTTGCAATTGCGCGGTCTAACCCGGCAATTTCATTTTCATCATTTGTATATAGAAAGGCCGAGTAATGATCTATGAACCCGCGGTCGATATAAAATTCTACTGAGGTAGTGCCATTTTCATTTTCGTTGACCACAATATCATTGCCCCCATTTGAAATTGGCAGAAAAGTGTTGGAGGGTAAGTGATATATACCGCTGTCGTTAGGCACTAATATCCCCTGTTTTACTTCTTCAACAATTTTATCTCTATCTGCTTTTCTGAATTTCCAATCAAGATATTCAAGAGCATCGGTTCTGATAGTGAAAAAGCCAATAACAAAAGCCAATATCAAGCCGATAATGTGATACCTGGTATTAGTTGCAGCATATTTACAAACGCTAAAAAATAAATAGATCGTTAGACCCAGCCCGATTAGGCCCAAGGGTATCAAAAAGATCAGCTTGAAAAATCCGTAGGTATAGTAAAACAGGAATGGGCCTTGTAATAAAGCCAAAAGCAGTATAACCGTGGTGAGTATCGTTTTGGTATGCTGTTTTTTCATTCAGAAACCAAGATACTCAATTATTTATTATTTTAATAATAAAAATAAAAAAACCTTGCAAAGTTTTAATCTGCAAGGCTGTATTTCATTAATATCGGTAATTTTAATTCTTCGCCATCATCTTTACAAAATCATCAAACAAATACCTTGAATCATGCGGGCCGGGGGATGATTCGGGGTGATATTGTACCGAGAATGCTTTTTTATCCTTTACACGGATGCCCTCGATAGATTTATCATTCAGGTTAACATGGGTGATCTCCACTTTATCCGATGCTCTTACTGCTTCCGGCACTACGCCAAAGCCATGATTTTGAGAGGTTACCTCGCAATGATTGATGATCACATTTTTTACCGGGTGGTTTAATCCACGGTGACCATTGAACATTTTTATAGTAGGAATATCATTAGCCAAAGCTAATAACTGGTGACCTAAACATATCCCGAACATCGGTTTATCAGCCTTTAAAATATCCTTTACCGTTTCGATGGCATAAGGCATAGCCGAAGGATCGCCGGGACCGTTGGAAATAAAGTAGCCATTCGGTGAAAAATCTTTTTCCATTTCTTCAAAGGTTGTTTTAGCCGGATATACCTTGGCATAAACATCACGGTCATGGAAATTACGCAGTATGTTTTTCTTTACTCCCAGGTCAAGCACAGCTACCCGATAGGTGGCTGTTTCTTCACCGAACGTATAGGTTTCATTAGTTGTTACCTTTGATGAAAGCTCAAGCCCATCCATTGATGGTACTTCGGCCAGTTTCTTTTTTAGTTCTTCTAAATCTAATATCTCAGATGAGATAATGGCGTTCATCGCGCCTTTATCACGTATATGTCTAACCAGTTGGCGTGTATCAATATCAGAAATAGATACAAGGTTTTGTTCCTGGAAATAGTCCTGTATAGATTCGTTGGCCTGCTTGCGGGTATAATAAATGTTGTAGTTTTTGCAAACCAGTCCCGCTATTTGAATATGTCCGGATTCAACTTCTTCTTTGGCGATACCATAATTGCCGATATGTGCATTGGTAGCTACCAGGATCTGACCGAAATAGGAAGGATCGGTAAATACTTCCTGGTAACCGGTCATCCCGGTATTAAAACAGATCTCGCCGGTGGTGGTGCCTATCTTTCCGGCGGCTTTGCCATAAAATACGGTCCCGTCAGCCAGTAATAATACTGCAGGTAACTTGGTGAAGTTGGTGATCATAATAAAAAATTGAATAGTTTATGTGCCGGTCAAACTGGGGTGCAGCTCCGTGAAAACAGGTGTAAGAAGTGTAGCGGGCGACTACTGGATTCACGCCGCAAATATAATGATAAGACACGAATTTCACGAATTTTTATCGAATTTTGCATTATGCTTTTTAACTGATTTATGTAACTCATTTAATTGGCGTTAATTATCACGATCAAAATTAATTCGTGTAATTCGAATAAATTCGTGTAATTCGTGTCATCCTAAAACAACCAGCATGTCTGTAAATAAAGAGATCAAAAGGGTTACCACCCATATTTTGCAGGAGATGAAAAACCGTGGCGAGAAGATCGCCATGCTTACCGCCTACGATTATTCGATGGCCGCTATTGTTGATGCGGCCGGTATGGATATTATTTTAGTGGGCGATTCAGCCTCAAACGTAATGGCCGGGCATGAGACTACGCTGCCTATAACTTTAGACCAGATGATCTACCATGCCTCATCCGTAGTACGGGCTGCAAAAAGGGCATTGGTTATTGTTGATCTTCCTTTTGGTTCCTACCAGGGAAACTCCAAGGAGGCGCTTAACTCGGCTATCCGTATTATGAAGGAGTCGGGCGCGCACGGGGTGAAGATGGAGGGTGGTGTTGAGATCGCAGAATCTGTAACACGTATCCTCACTGCCGGTATCCCGGTAATGGGGCATTTGGGTTTAACGCCTCAATCTATTTACAAGTTTGGTACTTATACCGTACGTGCCAAAGAAGAAGTTGAAGCGCAAAAACTGCGTGATGATGCATTGAAGTTGCAGGAGCTTGGTTGCTTTGGCATTGTGCTGGAGAAGATACCGGCCCAACTGGCAAAAGAAGTTACTGAAAGCGTACATATTCCGATAATTGGTATAGGTGCTGGCCGACATTGTGATGGGCAGGTTTTGGTTTTACATGATATGCTGGGCATCAACAAAGAGTTTAAACCAAGGTTTTTGCGGCAATATGCCAACTTGTATAACGTGATGAACGACGCTATCAAAAACTATATTACTGATGTGAAGGCGAAGGATTTTCCGAATGAGAAAGAGCAGTATTAAATAAGTCCATAGTTGATAGTCCATAGACCATAGTAATTGAGTTGCTATTGACCATGGACTATTGACTATGGTCTATCTACAAACCTATGACCAGAGTTAACATTAAATACATCAACCACGATATTACCGATAAGGATATTCTTTATGAAGATAACCACCTCATCGCCGTAAATAAACGTGCGGGCGATATTGTGCAGGTGGACGAAACGGGGGATGAGCCGCTGGATGAGAAGGTGAAGAAATACATTGCCAAAAAATATAATAAACCCAATGGAGCTTTTTTAGGTGTGGTGCATCGGCTTGACAGACCCGTAAGCGGCGTGATCCTGTTTGCCAAAACCAGCAAAGCCCTGGATAGGGTTAACCAGCTTTTTAAAAGCCGGGAGATGAGCAAAACCTATTATGCCGTGGTACGCAACCGTCCCCAACCCGCCGAGGGTAACCTGGTACACTGGCTAATAAAAAACCCACAAAAAAACGTAACCAAGGCCCACGACCACGAAGTAACTGGTAGCCTGCGTTCCGAATTAAATTACAAACTCGTTGCCGAACTGGAAGGTTATTATTTGATAGAAGTTAACCCCATCACGGGGCGGCCGCACCAGATACGTGTACAGTTAGCTACTTTGGATTGCCCTATTGTTGGTGATAATAAATACGGCTATCCCCGCGGCAGCTTAAAAAAAAGTATCTGTCTGCATGCCCGTAGGCTGCGCTTTATCCATCCCATCAAAAAAGAGCCTATCGAGATCGTAGCGCCTTTGCCTAAGGATGGGTTTTGGGATAAATTTGAGGGGTTGGTAGAGTAGGTTATGAAATAATTGATTTTACCAATTTTCTATACTTAGCCCATCAATTTCAGTGAAGTGTTTATCTCTTGTAATCAACTTTAATTCGTGCTGTTTGGCTATGGCAGCTATCCAAATGTCATTTTCCGGGATTGGTTTGCCTTTATTGAGTAATTCAGTCTTTATTAAAGCATAATTATTTGCCGTTTCATCATCTGCGACAAGGACGTTGCATTTCTTTAAAAAATCGTTTACTTGTTTTATATGCTTTTTGGGGTTCGACGATCTGTAGGCACCAAGATATAATTCTCCTAAAACAGCAAAGGGGATATTAACTGATTGTTGAGTTTCCAGGGATGTGGTAACAGAATGGTTTCCTTTGAATAGCTCAATAATAATATTGGTATCTAACAGGATGTTATTTCCAGTCATCGAGATGGATCGTTTCACATGATTCCGCTATGATCCGTTCTATTTCTTCAGCTTCGGCCTTAGACCAAATACCTGAAAATTCCTTAAAGCTGGATTCATTCATTGGGGTTTTGGCTTTTTTTGATTTCTTCAAAAAATCATCCAAAGCAGATAAAGTAGTCTCACTTTCTATTTTGAGAACTTCTTCTATGATATGTAGTTTTTTTGCTTCTGAATACATGATCGTAAATCTTAGAATATCTTACTCCCTACACAAATATACGAAACTTATAATTGTAATTAATATTTCACATCCCCTTCACCCTCTCCCAAATCCCTTCATCCACCCAAATGCCTTCTTTTAAGCTTTTCTCCCTCGTTTTCAGCGTATTTTCTCCGGGGTAGAAGATGGAGCCGCCTTCCTTTTCAGTCCGACTGCTTTTGGTGTATTTAATAATGTTCTCAATCAGCGTTTCGGTCTGAACACCCGCATTTGGCTGGATGCAAATAAACACCTGTGATACCCCTGATTCCGACCCGCTATGGGTTACATCAGCGGTTGATTGGCCCTGGCTAAGCACGGTTGCCAACAGATCGAGCACTAAAGATAATCCCGAACCTTTCCAGAAACCTATGGGCAATGGTCGCAGCGATTTGATAATGGCAGCAGGGTCGGTAGTTAAATTGCCTTCGGTATCATATCCGCCGGGTAGGGGTAACTGCTCGTTTTTTGATTTGTAGAGGTTGAGTTTGCCAAAGGAGTATTGCGATATTGCCATATCCAGCACTACGTGTCCGTCCTTCCGGGGGACCGCTATGATCAGCGGGTTATTTCCCAAACGTGCATCGATACCACCCCAGGGAGGCATATTGGCTATGGTATTGGTAAAACAAATGCCAATCATGCCCGCGTCAGCTGCCTGCCAGCCGTAGGTGCCGCCACGCATCCAGTGGTTGGTGTTTTTGATGGCTACGCAGCCTATCCCATTTTCTTTTGCCAGGCTGATGGCCCGATCCATACAAAAGCTGGCGTTGAGTACTCCCGGTCCCAAATTGCCGTTCCATTGTTCTATCGCACCAAAACCACCCTCTTTTGTTGGTTCAGCGTTGGGGTTTATGAGTCCGTCCTTAATGTATTGTATAAAGGTTGGGAAGCGGTTCAGCCCGTGCGTATAAACCCCATCGCGACTATTCTCCGCAAAAATAATAGCGCATTGTTCCGCCTTATGTGCTGTAAAGCCGAGGGTGAGCAATACCCGTTTAAATTCAGACTGGAGTTTTTCGTAGGTAACAAGCATATTCAACTAAAGTACCAATTTATTTATTTCTCCTCGCCCATCATCCTAAACTAAATAAGCATTTTTACAGTTATATTAAACAATATGAAATCTGTTAAGCCCAATTTCCTATTTTTGTTGCCTGCTATAAAATGAAATATAAACTGTTACTGTTTTTACTGGTTGGTTTTTCGGCCATCATTTTGTTGGTTAACTCCTGCAAAAAGGATAATTCGGGCTCTATACAAACACTTTTTACCGGCGGCAACTGGCAACTGGCATCGTACCAGGTATCCAATTTTGTGGGCGATACACTCAAAACCACCGATACCCTATACGCCACCTGCAACCTTAACCAGGTGCTCACTTTTAATGCCAATTTAACCTGCACCTATACCAATTATAGCTGCACACCGCAGCCAACGGCTACCGGGCATTGGTCGCTATCATCAAACCAGCTTTTCCTGGCTTCTGATATAACGGTGAAGGACACTACTTCCCTAACAGGCAGTTCCATGCCATTCTCGCAGGCGCAGATCGTTAACATAGGAAATTACTCCTTAGTACTGCAAACCGGCGACCTGGAGCAGTTTTATCCGTCCAATAAAAAGCGCACCATAACCAGATATGGATTTGTTCGTCAAAAAACTCCATAATATGTGCGAATAAAGCTTCAAAATTTTATATTTGATGCAATCTGATAGCTGTCAAAACATTTAACACCACCATCCGTCTGTAATACACGTATAAGGGCTGTTGTTAATTGCTATTAAAGAGCAAAAAAACTCAATGAAAAAAAGGATCGCTATTTTTGCTTCAGGTTCAGGATCAAATGCCCAAAAGATAATGGAGCATTTTAAACGCAGCTCCGAAGCCGAGGTTGTACTGATATTGACCAACAATCCGCAGGCCTACGTATTGCAGCGGGCCGACAATTTCGAGATACCGGCGCATATTTTTACCCGGCAGGAGTTTTATGATACCGATAATGTGATACGCCTGCTCAAAAACCTACAGGTCGACCTCATCGTACTCGCCGGCTTTTTATGGCTGGTACCTGCAACTTTACTCAAAGCTTTCCCCAATAAGATCATCAATCTGCACCCGGCTCTGTTGCCCAAATACGGCGGCAAAGGCATGTATGGCGATCATGTGCACAACGCCGTACTGGCTGCCAAAGAAGAAGAATCGGGCATTACCATCCACTTCGTGAACGAACATTTTGACGAGGGCGAGATACTGCACCAATCCAAATTCAAGATTGAACCCGGCGACAACCTCGAAATGATCAAATTTAAAGGTCAGCAACTGGAGCACCAGCACTTCCCCCGCGTAATAGAGAATTTGCTGAAGAAGATGAAATCGTAGAGATTAGAGGTTAACCAATCAACAACCAGACCGTCATGGCGAGCGATAGCGTGGCCATCTCTACATAAGCTGATCAATAACCACAATTTATTTTTGGGGCGTTCCCTGCGGGTCAGGCTATACGCTCATACTGCACTGGCATTAATCACAGGCCGGTATCCGCTGCTATCCTTTACGCGAAGTTTCTGTTCCGCTTTTTGTCTGAACCATGATTTATCGGATTAACCAGATTAACTTGATTTAATATCAGATTACCATCATGAAAATCCTTGAATCCTAAAAATCATGGTTCAGACATTTCCTTCCGCTCCCCCATACCGGAAATTACCGGAATTACCCCAAAAAATTGTTCCAAATCCCTATCTTCGGGGTAAACGATAAGCAATGAATAAAACCTCATTAAATAGGAGTTTTTTAAGGGCAATAATTGAAATAGCCTTTATCATATTTCTTTTTTACTCAAACTTATTAATGGGGGAGTATAATAAAACCGGCAACGGACAAAAGAAGAATATCCTTTACGCCTTAAATGATATCTTGACTATTGATAATTTCTTAATCGCAGTTACCGCCGCAATAATTGGTTTTATTGTATTTGAGTTTTTAAGAAAAAAATCATGAATGAGTACCATCCCCTCACGTTGGTCGGGATTTGCAATCCACGACCTAAGAAAAATCATGCTGTTTGAATGTCCTGTGTAGAGATTGCTTCATTCTTCGCAATGACGCGTGGGGGAGGGTTTCCGGATTATTCCGCAGTATTCCGGTATGGTAGCTGAAGGAAATGTCTGAACTATGATTTTTCACAAATTGTTTGTTTTTAATAGGTGTTCAAGATGGCTACGACGTTTACCTGATTTGTAGATTAACTTGATTAAGGATGCGGTTATTAAATAATCATGGAAATCATGGTTCAGACAAAAGACGGAACGGAAACTTTGCGTAAAGGATAGCAGCGGATACCGGCCTGTGATTAATGCCTCGTGCAGTATGAGTGAAAAGCCTGGCCCCGGCAGGGGAAACGCCCAAATACAACCCATCCAAAGCAGATATAAAAAAACTGATCTCTAACCTCTAATCTCTGATCACTAATCACTACCTTTGCGGCTCAAAAAAACGTGTGTCAATGAGCCAATCTGTTCAAATAAAAAATGCCTTAATTTCAGTTTATTATAAAGACAACCTGGAGCCTATCATCCACGAGTTAAGCCGTTTGGGTGTAAAAATATACTCCACCGGTGGTACCGAAACTTTTATACGCAGCCTGGGTGCCGAAGTGATAGCTGTTGAGGACCTGACGTCGTACCCGTCCATTTTAGGCGGTCGTGTTAAAACGCTGCACCCAAAAGTGTTCGGCGGGATATTAGCCAGGCGTAATTTTGAGAGCGATGAGCAGCAGTTGGACCAATACGATATCCCGGAGATTGACCTGGTTATCGTTGACCTTTACCCTTTCGAGGAAACCGTGAGATCGGGTGCCGCGCAGGATGATGTGATCGAAAAGATAGACATCGGCGGTATATCGCTGATACGCGCAGCAGCCAAAAATTATAAGGATGTAGTGATCGTAGCATCAAAGGATGATTATATTGGTTTAGGCGAGATACTGAAAGAGCAGAATGGCGAAACTACCATTGACCAGCGCCGTTCGTTCGCTCAAAAGGCGTTCAACATTACTTCGCATTACGATACCGCGATATTTACCTATTTTAACCAGGACGAGCAATTGCCCGTCTTCAAACAAAGCATCCTGAAAAGCGAGACGCTGCGTTATGGCGAGAACCCACATCAGCAGGGTATATTTTATGGCAACCTGGAGGCGATGTTCACCAAACTGCACGGCAAGGAACTGTCATACAACAACCTGGTTGATGTGGATGCTGCCGTAGCCTTGATAGACGAATTTACCGAGCCTACCATCGCTATACTGAAACATACCAATGCCTGCGGGATAGCCAGCAGGTCGTTCATAAAAGAGGCATGGATTGATGCCCTGGCCTGCGACCCGGTGTCGGCATTCGGTGGTGTAATTATTGCCAATGATGAGATTGACGCGGAGACCGCGACAGAGATCAGCAAGATATTTTTTGAGGTGCTGATAGCCCCTGCTTACACAGACGAGGCAGTACAGGTACTAAAGGGAAAAAAGAACAGGATAATCCTGATACGCCAACCGGTGGAATTGCCTGTAAAGCAATTTAAGACTTTACTGAACGGCGTAATTGAGCAGGACAAAGACCTGGTGATTGAAGGGCCCGATCAAATGCGCCCCGTTACCGATAAACAACCAACCGAACATGAGTTGCGCGATCTGTTTTTTGCCAACAAAGTAGTAAAGCATACCAAATCAAACACCATTGTGTTTGCTAAAAATAACCAGTTAATGGCAAGCGGTGTGGGCCAAACCTCAAGGGTTGACTCTCTGAAACAGGCGATTATAAAAGCTGCCAGCTTTGGGTTCGACCTGAATGGAGCAGTAATGGCGTCTGACGCTTTCTTCCCATTCTCGGATTGTGTGGAGCTTGCTGCCGAAGCTGGTATCACTGCGGTATTGCAGCCGGGCGGTTCAATTAAGGACCAGGATTCTGTAAATATGGCCAATGAAAAGGGTATTTCCATGGTAATGACCGGAGTACGTCATTTTAAACATTAATTAAAAAAGATACGTACAAAAATTAAATCTGGTTTGGGCAATAATAATTAGTTTTATTCGCTTTAATTAGTCTAAATTCGTGAAAAACCGAATCGAGATATTTAACTTTGCAGACAATTTTTGACTTAAACAAAATATGGGTCTATTTAACTTTTTTACACAAGAAATTGCCATTGATTTAGGCACCGCAAATACCCTCATCATACATAATGATAAAGTAGTGGTCGATGAACCATCCATCGTCGCATTTGACCGCACCACCAATAAAGTGATCGCAATAGGGCGCCAGGCCATGCAAATGGAAGGCAAAACCCACGAGAACATACGTACGGTACGCCCGTTGAAAGATGGCGTAATAGCCGATTTTAACGCTGCTGAGCACATGATACGCGGCATGATAAAAATGATCAATCATGGCAAAGGCTGGTTCTTCCCGTCGTTGCGTATGGTGATCTGTATCCCGTCGGGTATTACCGAGGTTGAAAAACGTGCGGTGCGCGACTCTGCCGAAATAGCCGGAGCAAAAGAAGTTTACCTTATTCACGAACCAATGGCTGCCGCGGTAGGTATCGGTATTGATGTGGAAGAACCAATGGGTAACATGATCATCGATATCGGTGGTGGTACTACCGAGATCGCGGTTATCGCGTTATCAGGTATCGTGTGCGACCAGTCTATCCGTGTGGCAGGTGATAACTTCGACTCTGATATTGTACAATATATTCGTCGTCAGCATAACATCATGATCGGTGATCGTACTGCCGAAAAGATAAAAATTGAAGTAGGGGCTGCATTGCCTGAGCTGGCCGATCCACCAGCGGACTTTGCTGTGCAGGGCCGTGACCTGATGACAGGTGTTCCAAAACAGATCATGGTATCTTATACCGAGATAGCGCATTGCCTGGATAAATCGATCTCAAAAATTGAGGAAGCGATACTAAAGGCGCTGGAAATTACCCCGCCTGAGCTTTCAGCAGATATTTACCAGACAGGTATTTATTTAACCGGTGGCGGTGCATTGCTGCGTGGCCTCGATAAACGTGTAGCCGCAAAAACCAAGCTGCCTGTTCACGTTGCCGAAGATCCATTGCGTGCCGTAGTACGCGGAACAGGAACCGCGTTGAAAAATATTGGTAATTTTAAATTTCTGATGCAGTAATTTAGTAGTGAGTTATAAGTAATGAGTTTTGAGTATTAGGCTTAACTCATTACTTATAACTCATCACTCATAACTAGTCCCCCATGCGTAACCTCCTGGTATTTATCACTAAGTATAACGCATTTTTTTTGTTTCTTATCTTCGAGATCAGCTCCCTGGTTATTTATATCAAGTACAACTCGTTTCAAAAAGCAACATTTATTAACTCAACTGGCAAGGTTACCGGTAGCTTATACGCCGAGATGGATGTGCTATCTGGTTATCTTTCGCTGCGCGAAGTGAATGATAGTCTTGCACGCGAGAACGCCCGTTTACGCAATCAGCTTAAAAGCTCTTTTTATGTCGATACACTGGCAAAACGCAAGGTGGACGATACCATTTACAAGCAGCAATACACTTATATCGAAGCCAAGGTGATCAATAATTCGGTTAACCGGAGCAATAATTATATCACCATTAATCGCGGAAGCAAACAGGGCATAGGTAAGGGTATGGGGGTTATTTGCAGTTCGGGATTAGTTGGTAAAGTGGTTTTTGTTGGGGAGCACTTGTCTGTAGTGCAATCTTTACTGCATAAAGATTCGCGCTTTAGCGCTATGCTGGCTAAGAATAAGGAAATAGGGTATATTGAATGGGCCGATAACCTCGACCCGCATAAAGGATTTTTGAAGGATGTTTCAAATAGTGCACAGCCACATATCGGCGAAGAAGTGGTGACCTCGCAATACTCATTGTTCCCGGCGGGCATCCCGATAGGGAAGGTGAGTAATTTGAAGACAAGGGCCGGTGGGTATTCATTAAATATGGAGGTGAGGCTTGACGTTGATTTCAGCAAGCTGCAATATGTAGATGTGATCATTAATAAATTTGCACCCGAGCAGGCGACACTGGAGGCGCAGCAAAAGAAAGATGAGTAGAACGATCCTGATCAACCTGTTGAGGTTTATAGTGCTGGTTTTTATGCAGGTGTTTTTATTGAAAAATATCACCCTGTACAATATATCTACACCATACCTGTACATATTATTTATCTTGTTATTGCCATTTGAGATACCCAATGTATTGCTGTTTGCACTGTCGTTCATATTGGGGCTCACTATTGATGCCTTTTATGATACACCCGGTCTGCATGCTGCCTCGTGCGTACTGCTGGCATTTGTAAGAATATTATTCATCAGCATCACCGTACAAAAAGAAGGCTTTGATAACGAACCCGAACCCACGCTGAGTGTAATGGGCTTCAGGTGGTTTTTAACTTATTCGGTAACGTTGACGCTCTTTCATCATTTTTTCCTGTTCAACCTGGAGGTTTTTCGCTTTTCAGAAATACCCTACACACTTGGGCGCTTTTTTATGAGTTCTATATTTACAGTATTTTTGATGCTGCTGTCGGGATTTTTATTTTACAGGATAAAAGAGCGTAAATGAACAAGTTTTTTGAGCGGCGATATGTTATTGCGGGGATATTTATAACACTGATATTCATATTGCTGGCCAGGCTATTCTATATCCAGATCATTGACGACCGCTATCTTTTATATGCCCAGGACAATGTATTGCGCAGGGTATATACCAACCCGGCCCGTGGCCCCATTACCGACCGTAACAAGAAAGCACTGGTACAGAATGAACCATTCTATGATATTTGGGTTACCCCCAAAGAGGTAAAGCCATTCGATACGCTGGAGTTTTGCAGGCTGCTAAGCATCACCAAGGACGATTTTAATAAGCAGTTTACAAAGGCGGTAAAGTACTCGCGCAATTTAGCCTCCATTTTTGAAAAGCAACTATCTCCCCAGGTATATGCGGCGTTCCAGGAACGTTTATCAGAGTTCCCGGGTTTTTATTCGGAAGTCAGGTACCTGCGTACCTATCCTGATTCGGTAGCTGCCCAGTTTTTAGGCTTTATTGGTGAGGTAACAGATAATGATATCAAGCGTTCGGGCAAATACTACCGTGCGGGCGACTACATTGGTGTCACCGGTGTGGAAAAATCTTATGAAGATGCGCTTCGCGGTCAGCATGGTGTACAAAACCTGATGGTTGATTCACGTGGCAGGCAGAAAGGCTCGTATGCAAACGGCGCTTATGATACTGCAGCCGTAGCTGGTGAACGCCTGATATCATCATTGGATATCCGTATACAAAAGTTAGGCGAACAGCTGATGAAAAATAAGGTGGGCAGTATTGTAGCTATTGAGCCATCCACCGGCGAAATATTGTGCTATGTAAGCAGCCCCACTTATAACCCAAACCTGATGGTAGGGCGCCAGCGGGGCAATAATGCTGCTGAGCTTTATAAAAGTCCATACAAGCCGTTTTTTATCAGGCCCATACAGGCGTATTATCCACCGGGATCATCTTTTAAGCCGCTTAGTGCGCTTATTGCATTGCAGGAGGGGATCATCACACCACAAACCTCTTATTATTGCCCCGGATACTATTGGGCCGGTAATCACAAAATAAAATGTTTTCATAACGAAGCGCACGGCAACGTCAATTTAACTAGCGCGGTAGCCGCATCATGCAACGGGTATTTTTCAATGGTATTTGAAAAACTGATGAATTATTATGGTGTGAAAAACACAGCAACTACCTTTACCAACTGGAGAAATAACGTAACTAAATTTGGGCTTGGTTCGCGGCTGGGGTTGGATATGCCGAGCGAAGGCAAAGGCAATGTGCCCACTACGGCGCATTATGACAAGATTTATCACCCTGGCGGCTGGCGTTCAAGTACGGTTATTTCATTGGCTATAGGGCAAGGCGAATTGTTGGCCACACCTTTGCAATTGGCAAATATTGAGTGTACAATAGCTAATCATGGCTTTTATTATAAGCCGCATCTAATTAAAGCGATCGGTGAAAAGGAGATCATAAAGCCGGAATATAGAGTGAAAAATTATGTAGGGATAGACTCGCTTTATTTCGAACCGCTTATTGATGGTATGCAGGCGGTGGTTGAACGTGGTACGGCTGTTCTGTCAAAAATACCAGGCGTAGTAATGTGCGGAAAAACCGGTACGGCGCAGAATAACCATGGAGAAGATCATTCGGTGTTTGTAGCCTTCGCCCCACGTGAAAACCCTAAAATAGCTATTGCAGTGATCGTGGAAAACTCAGGCGAGGGCGCACACTGGGCAGCGCCTATAGCCAGCTTCATCGTGGAAAAATATCTAAAAGATAGTATTACCACCCGTGAATCAGGCATTACACCCGAACAGTTTATCAACGCCAACAGGCTGCCCGACTTGGGTAATTATAGCATTAAGGGAAAGGTGAAACCAACACCTAAGGATACTCTAAAGAAATTAAAGACAGACAGCTCAAATAAAAAAGCCCGTATAAATACGCCTGTTAAAAGAAACAAAAAAGCTACCCCGGTAAAATTGGTAGCAGCACTGTTAGAAAGGAAAGACGATGAACACTAACCAGCAGCGCGGCTTCTTTTTTAATGTGGACTGGATAATGGTGTTCATTTATCTGGCCTTATGTACTATAGGGTGGCTCAATATCCATTCGGCGGCTTTTGATGAGAAGCATCCCTATTTTATGGATACTGCTACCAACTATGGCAAGCAGTTTTTATATATTATGGTGGGGATATTGGTCGGCATCATTATTCTCTTGCTCGAAACCCGGTTCTTTAGTACCCTGGCGCCTGTTTTTTATGGTATAACGATGTTGTTGCTGATGGCAGTTTTGGTAGTAGGGCGCAATGTAGGGGGTAACCAGGCCTGGATATCATTGGGGGGTGGGTTCAGGCTGCAACCCTCGGAGTTTGCAAAGTTTAGCACCTGTTTGCTCCTTGCCAGGTATCTCAGCGGGACTAATGTGAGGGTAGCAGAAACCAAGTCTTTTTTAATTGCGGCATCCATCATTGTTTTCCCGATGTTTTTGATCATGCTGCAACCCGATGCCGGCTCTACGCTTGTTTTTAGTACGCTCTTATTTGTTTTGTACCGTGAAGGTGTTTCACCCTATTTTTTAATACTCGAAGGCTTGTTCATCACTCTTTTTGTGTTAACCCTTAAGCTCAATAACCTGACGTTTATAGTTGGTGGCCTTATCTTGCTGGCAGCGCTGATCATACTCCTTTTCAGGCGGAACAGGAAGCTGATAAGAGTTATTATGCTCGGCCTTGCTATATGCGTGGCATTTGTTTTCAGTGTTAAGTTTATTTATACCAGTATTTTAAAACCGCATCAAAAAGTACGTATCGATATTGTATTGGGGATAACCAAAGACATCAAAGGCAAAGGATATAATGTAAACCAATCAAAGATCGCCATCGGCTCTGGTAAAATGTGGGGTAGAGGCTATATGCAGGGTACCCAAACCAAGTATTCATTTGTGCCCGAGCAAAGCACCGATTTTATTTTTTGCACAGTGGGCGAGGAGTGGGGTTTTGCCGGTTCGATAGTAGTTTTGGGACTATACCTGTTTTTAGTATTGCGTATCATCAGGATCGCTGAGCGACAGCGATCGCCGTTCTCGCGTATTTATGCCTACGGGGTTGCCTCTGTTATCTTTTTCCACGTCATCATCAATATTGGTATGACCATCGGCGTAGTGCCTTCAATCGGCATCCCTCTGCCTTTGATCAGCTATGGGGGTTCTTCGTTGCTTAGTTTTACTATTATGATCTTTGTGCTGATCAAGCTCGATTCAAACCGTATGGGAATGATCTATGCGTAACGCCGCTTCAGCATATTCAATATATTGCAGAATTACCAGGTTATTTTAACAAGATCATTATAGACCTGGAGTTGTTCATCAGCAGATAATATAATGGCATTTTCTTCTAATGCTGTTGCTATGAGTAAGCGATCAAACGGATCACGGTGATCTCTTATGAGTGGAACTTTATCATAATTATAAATATGGTGGTTAAGAATAGATAAGAAAGTAAAGCCATCATTTATAGCTTGCTGATAAATTTCTTCAATCGTTGCATAAAATGCGGGCAGTTTACCAATTTTTTGTTTAATAGTGATCTCAAATAAACTAATCTGGCTGAATAGGATAATGTTATCAGGTTGCTGAATTATCCTCATTACCTGTTTAGGGATTTTTGGATTATTTTCCTGAAACCAGATCAAGCTGTGCGTGTCTAAGAGATAACGCATGTCAGCCATTACATATAATCTTTAAGATCATCCAATGGCTCATTAAAATCATCAGGAAGAGATACTTTTCCTTTTAAGCCACCCGGAATCCTTTTACCATTTGCTTTTACACCATCTTCGGTAAGGAAGGTGATGATAACATCGGTTTTTGACAGAACAGGAGCATCTTCCTTTAGGATGATTTGTCCTTTTTCATAATATCCTTTAATAGCAGTAAGCATGATAAATTTCTCTTAATACAAATATACAATATATGTGTTTAAATGAAAAACGTCATTAACACCACTACAAATACCGCCTTTTCAGCAGATCATAAAATTTGTCAACTGTAGTCTGTTTGCTTCCCCATTCATTTTTAACGGCATAGCTACTTTGTAAAAACTTTTCGGCTTCTTCAAAAGTACTCAGACGGTTTAATATCTCTATAGCCTCGCTGTAGGCCAGGCTGTAACCATTAAAAAGGTCTTTAATATATAACAGTTTGTCATTTAAAGTGATCGCTTGTTTAAGGTCGCTGATGGTTTGCGTATGCAGCTGCTCTGTTACCCTGCTGCCAGACTTATTGAGCTGTGCCGACATTTTTTGATTGATCGTAAGCGGTTCTTCCCGTGTATCTTCAATTTTAGCTTTGGCCTCAGGTTTTTCAATTACAGGTTTTTTAGTTTCTGTTTTTGCTGCTTTAACAGGTGGTATATCTATTATTTCCTCCTCGGTCAATTCTTCACTAATAAACCCTTCATCATCCTCATCGTCCCAGTTTTGTGTTTCATCCAGTATTAGCTCATGCCTTATAGTCTCTGGCTCCTGCGGCCTGACATATGAAAAATCATCATCGGCCCCACCGCTGCTCCCAATCTCAATATGTGGTACCGGATTATCTTCTGTATTGCTCTTGGCTGCTTTTGCTTCAACAGGTTTTGCAGGTAAATCAACCGATGGTGGGTCTGGTGTTTCAGTAACTTCTGTTTCCATCTCAATCGGTGGAGGTGCCTGATGTACTACAGGTTCAAAATATTTCTCCTTGTTGCTTGTTACTGGTTTAGGGGTTGCTGCAGCCTCCGGGGTGTTTTGTAAATTCAGCTTGCGTAATACTTCCGAATGTTCTGCAAGGAAATGGGCATTGGCAACAAAAAGCTCCAACTCCAGATCGTTAAGCTGCTCTGTTGCACCTTCCAAATAGTTGTATTGTTCGTTTAGCTCTTTTATAATAATGCCTATCTTTTTAAAAACTTCCTGTTGCTTCATGGCGGTATGTTGAAAATCCTTATCAAAAATAATATTAAATTATGATATTTGCCCGCAATCAGCAATCAGCAATGTTTAATAGCGACGACGTTTTTAAGAGAAAAAGTGAATTTGGAGGCAGTATTGAAGTTATTTGCGGCTCCATGTTTTCGGGTAAAACAGAGGAACTGATACGCAGATTAAGGCGGGCCCAGATCGCGAAACTATCGGTTGAGATATTTAAGCCCAAAACCGATACCCGGTTTGATCAAAACGCGGTAGTATCGCACAATGCCAATTCTATACAGTCCACCGCCGTTGATACTTCTTCGTCCATATTATTGTTAGGCAGCCAGGTACAGGTAGTCGGCATTGACGAAGCGCAGTTTTTTGATGATGAATTACCCAATGTGTGCACCATGCTGGCCAACAAAGGAGTGCGGGTAATTGTAGCTGGCCTGGATATGGATTTTAAAGGGAACCCTTTTGGCCCTATTCCCGCTATAATGGCCATTGCCGAATCAATAACCAAGGTATATGCCGTTTGTGTAAAATGCGGCAACCCTGCTCTATATTCGTATCGCCTGGTACCTGATGATGAAACCATATTATTAGGCGAGAAGGAAAGTTATGAACCCCGCTGCCGGGTGTGTTATTATGGCTCCAATTAATCCTTTTGTTTTGGGCTCCTGAAGCATCCGCATTGTCCTGATAACCTGATTTTTAATCCTGCTTTAAATAAAAAAAATTTACTTAAAACAAAAGGGGTATCTTATGGTGTTAATACAGTTATTAAAGGATGATACCATCCGTAGATTAGCTTAAAAGACATTATGGGCAAAAAAATTATGGTAATTGAAGATGATACTGACATCAGAGAAACTATAGTTTACGCCCTGCAAGAAGAAAATTATGAAGTGATCGCATCAGAAGATGCTAGGATACTTAAACAGCTCAATCATCATAAACCCAACCTGATATTGCTGGATAATTGGCTGAGCGACTGGAAAAGCGATGCCAACGGCGAGCAGATAAGCAGGCAGTTAAAATCAGATCCCGCCACAAGTCATATACCCATAATTATAGTTTCGGCAGTTAGCAATATCAAAGAAATTTCGGAAGCGGGCCTGGCAGATGGTTACCTCAGAAAGCCATTTGACCTGGTAGAATTGGTTGCAATGGTTGAGAAGTTTGCCAAATAACCCCATCCATCATTCCGCTTATTTTAAGGTAAACTATGAATAAAAGAAAAATGAAAGCGATAAAATCGCCTTTAAACCATTTTATTTTCTTGATTATTGCCTGAAAATGAAAAAATCAACTTAGATTTATAGGCCAATTATAAAATGAAAAGAGAATGAGAACAAGATTTTTCCACCTGTTGCTGGTTGCGGTGATGCTAATTTGCTGTACTGCATGTAAAAAAGAAAATAATTCTGGCGGTAATACCGGGAACGTTACCGGTAACCCGAAAGGCGTAGATCCACCCGCCGGTTCTACTGATGGGGTCACCTTCATTAATGGGGGTAAATCAGTGATCTTCAACCTGTATGCGCCAAGTAAAAAATCGGTTACGGTATTAGGTGATTTTAATAATTGGACTGGAGGTTCAGCTTACACCATGAAGAATTCCGTCGATGGTACACGCTGGTGGGTGCAGATAGATAACCTCGACCCAACAAAAGAATATGCTTACCAATATTTGATAGATGGTAATCTTAAAGTGGCCGACCCTTATACAGAAAAAGTACTCGACCCTGCCAACGACCCTGGTATCCCGACCACGGTTTATCCAAACCTGAAGGCTTATCCTACCGGCTTAACTACCGGCATTGTAAGCACATTCTGGTACGGCCAGCCGGCTTATAGCTGGAAAACTACCAATTTTACACGTGCTGCTCCCAAAAACCTGGTGGTTTACGAATTGTTGGTGCGCGATTTTGTAGGAACCCATGCTTACCAAACCCTCACCGATACACTTAACTACTTAGTAAGGCTGGGTGTAAACGCCGTTGAGCTGTTGCCTGTTAATGAGTTTGAAGGAAACGACTCTTGGGGTTATAACTCCAACTTTATGTTTGCGCTGGATAAATATTACGGTACTAAAAACGATTACAAAGCATTTATTGATGCCTGCCATTCAAAGGGTATCGCGGTGATACAGGATATTGTGCTGGAAGATCAGTTTGGTTCATCGCCGCTGGCACAGATGTACTGGAACTCGGCCACTAATACACCAGCGGCAAATAATCCCTGGCTCGATGTAGCAATCATGCACCCTGATGCAGTTGGCTATCAAATGAATCATCAGAGCGCCGCAACCCAGTATTTTACCAAAAATGTAATGAAATACTGGATCAATGAATACCACATAGATGGTTACCGCTTTGATGAAGCCAAAGGCTATACCCAAACCAATTCAGGAACTACTAACGAAGGCGCCTGGGCCGCTTATGATCCAAGCCGTGTAGCCATTTGGGAAAATTACAATACCTACATGAAAAGCATCGACCCTAACTTTTATGTGATATTGGAATATTTTGCCGTTAACCAGGAAGAGTCAATATTGGCAAACCAGGGTATGATGATGTGGACCAACCTGAGCACACCCGGCGAGCAGGCCTTAATGAGCTATAATGATAGTGGCGGCTCATGGGACCTGGGCGGTTTGTTTTATGATCAATATAGCTTTACAGCGCCATACAACCTGGTGGCTTATTTTGAAAGCCACGATGAGGAGCGCCTTCAGTATAAAAATAATAAGTATGGCAATAGCAGCCCCGATGGTAGCTACAATATCAAGAGCCTACCCACCGGGCTCAAGCGCGATGAAATGGGCGCCGCCTTCATGTTCTCATCGCCCGGACCAAAAATGGTATGGCAGTTTGGTGAGCGAGGATACGATATGAGTATCGATAGCGCCGGCCGACTGGCCGATAAGCTCCCGCATTGGGAATACATGCAGGACCCCAACCGTCGCCACCTGTATGCCACTTACGCCAAAATGATCAAGTGGAAGATCAATAACCCGGTTTTCACTACTACCACTTACACCTATAATCTTAGCGGTGTAGTAAAGTTCATCCAGTTGCTCGGCGCCGATGGCACTCAGGTGGAAGTACTGGGTAACTTTGATGTAGTTAGCCAAACAGTACCCGTGCAGTTTCCAGCAATAGGTACCTATACCGACAATTTCACCGGTACCACCATCAACGTAACTGCACTTCCCTTTACGATGACACTTGCCCCCGGCGAGTATCACCTGTACAGCAATACGCCTTTGCACTAACCACATTTTCCCCTCTCGAGAGGGGAAAATGTGTGTTAATCCACATACAAAAGCCAGTATCCTCAAAAGGTACCGGCTTTTTTGTTAGCATACCTCTGGCATCTTGATTCGCCGTAGAGGCAGGTTTTCTATTGCCAACTGCAAACTAATAACTGCAAACTACTTCTCCACGTCCGCAGCAGCCGCACCGCTGCTTTCATTTTCGTCTATCACCTGGTGCAGCTGTTTAATGTCGAGCGGTTCCTTCATGTTGTCCAGTTCCTTATCCACGGTATCGCCCAGACCCATTTTCTGTTGAATTTCGTGCAGCATGGTTAGCATTTTGGTGATCTCCGTTTCGGCGCGCACGTTTACTTCGAACTCCACCTGCCGCCTGATCTTCTCTATCCTGCCCTGGCGGTTCTGGTTAATGAGCACCGAAACCGACAGCACGATGGCGAAAATAGAAACCACCATGATCAGTATCGGGAAAGGGAACGGGTCGAACGGCTTTAAACCGGGGATAAAATTCAGGTTCCAGCATATCCACACCGTGAACATCACCATGTACCCCACCAAAAAACCGATGCTGCCCAGCAGGTCCGTCACCATTACTGCGAAATGGTCGGCCAAAGTTTTTTCAAACTCCAGCGCCGACTTCAATTCCTGCTCCTGCTGCCCCTCATTAGTCACTTCTTTATCCATTACCGACCCCCGATTATTTATATAGGTTGAATGTAAGCAGGAACAGCATATATAGGCTATTGTTTGATAAGCTTGATAGAACAGGATAAAAGTGTCACACTGAGGCACTCGAAGTGTGGACGTTTCCCTCGTTCCTCGGGTCGTGCTGTACGCTCATACTGCCGCAGGCCTTAGGCACAGGCCGGTATCCGCTTCCATCACTAACGCGGATTACTGCTCCACACACTGTTTCGTTCGTTTTCTAAGCCCATGCATAAAGTAACAAACAGAAACAAAATTATTTATTTTAAAGATTTTTCTTTGAATATAAAGATTTATCTTTGTATTTGTAATGAACATCATCTCCCCGGCTAATACCCGGTCGACAAATTTGTTTCGTTTTATTACAACCTACCCGGTTCTAAAAAACGAACGAAACACACACCACACCATTTAGCGGGCTTTACCATCAAGGCAAAGTCAAAGCCCCTTCTACTTAGATAGGGCTATTGGGAGAGTATTTTTTTCGCTGCGCGAAGGTTGGATTGGTTGATTGAGTTAGGTTAAGTTGAATAAGTTATTTAATCAACCACTACTACTCAATCAACTTAATCCAACCTAATCAACACAATCAACTTAATAAACAAACCAAACATGAACAACCAACAACAAGGCAGTTTCAGGCTGAGCGCCGAACAATTGCAGGCCGATACAGCGCATTGGCAAAACCAAGCCAACCAACCCGAAGCAAAAGATAATTCGCTGCGGGTACGATCTTTTAACCAGGTGATGAAAGCAGCTAAAATACTGCCCATACCTCAAATGCTTTTCGGCAAGTTCTGGTACGAGGGCGAATTGTGTATTTTATTTTCTGACAGTAATGCGGGCAAATCCATCTTAGCCATGCAGATAGGCAACAACATAAGCTGCGGTAAAAGCATGGAACCCTTTGAACTGGAAACCCAGGCACAACCCGTTTTATACTGCGATTTTGAATTAAGCCCCAAGCAATTGGAAGCCCGCTACACGCAGGAATGGGAAGCGCATTATGAGTTTAACGATAACTTTTACCGTGCAGACCTTAACCCTGATGCCGAACTGCCCGAAGGCTTTAATGATTTTGAGGAATATTTAAATTATTCTATCGAGGCAGCTATTATTGATACCAATGCCAAAGTGGTTATTATTGATAATATCACCTACATCGGTACCGAAAACGAGCAGGCTAAATTTGCACTGCCACTAATGAAGCAGCTAAAAGCCTTAAAAAATAAATATGGCCTAAGCATACTGGCACTGGCACATACGCCAAAGCGGGATAAGTCAAAACCCATTACCAGCAACGATTTACAGGGCAGTAAAATGCTGATGAACTTTTGCGATAGCGCCTTTACCATTGGCAACAGCAACCAAAGTGAGCACAGGCGGTATCTGAAGCAGATAAAGCAGCGCAATACCGGGCAGGTGTATGGCGAGGGCAATGTGTGCATCTTCGATATTGCCAAGCCGCATAATTTTTTACAATACAACTTTATAGGTTATGGTGATGAGCGCCTGCACCTGAAAGATATCAAAGAGCAGCAAACCGACGAGTACACCGAAAGGGTGGTTGAGTTGAAGCAAAAGGGATTATCATTAAGGGAAATAGCTGCCGAACTGGGCATCCATTATTCAAAAGTTAACCGCCTGCTAAAAGTAGCGCAGATAGTTAAAGACCAGGCTTAACACCGGGTATAAGTGTTTCGTTTCATTTTTTAGGTTGATAGCATCTAAAACAGAACGAACAGGCGCACAAATCCCCCCCCGACATTATCACCCATGTCATTGCGAGGAGGAACGACGTGGCAATCGCGAACTATACAGGGCGGTTACTCGTCCTATGAGATTGCTTCGTTCCTCGCAATGACAAAATTATAAAAATGGCACACCCTGTTCCACATCGTTCCAAAGCACGTCAACCCAAAAAATGAAACGAACACTTCCCGCCAACCCAACCAATGAACTAATGAACCAATGAACTAACCGAATGAAATTCCGCCTCGAACCCTACACCACCCCCTCATCGCGCTACCAATGCCCGCGTTGCAACCACCGCAATAAAACCTTTGTGCGCTATATCAATACCGAAACCGGCGATCATGTTGCCCCGCAAGTAGGCCGTTGCGCCCTTGTTGGTGTTGTCACCAACAAGTACCACTGTTGTGTTTTGTACATCGCCAACTATTTTAAAAGCAATCCCGGTTTGTTGGTGACAACACCAACAAAGGCGAACCGCGCCTATCATCACTCACCCACCACCTTCTACTCCCTGACTTCGGACTTCGGACTACCATCCCCACCCAAACTTTACTTTTACTAAAACATTTCGCCTGCACACCAGTTTCTCCAATAAAACGGTTATAATGGAATTTACGGTCGTCCGCGGCATGCGCCATTGGTGGGTATTTGTATTAAGGGGGCTACTGTTTATTACTGCAGGCATTTATATGCTCTTGTCGCCCGCCAGCAGTTACGCGGCGCTGGGCTTTTTCTTCGGGCTCATCATCTTTGTAGCCGGCGTAGGCGAATTGCTGCACGCCACAGGCGGTCACCATCCCCTCAAGCGTCGCCGGCACCTCCTGCTCGGCATTATCGACTTGATACTTGGCCTGGTACTGATGGCGTATTTAGTGGCAAGTATGGACATATTGCGCGTGATAGTGGGGCTTTGGTTCCTGTTCCGCGGCATTTCGCTCGTCAGCTTTTCGTGGTTCCTTGGACGGTCGTTGTTTTTGATCATCGGAGGGATTCTTACAGCCATTTTCGGCCTGCTCATTATCTTTAACGGTGTTTTTGGGTCGCTTACCATTATCATTTTCATGTCCATTGCGTTGCTTGTCAGCGGTCTTTTCAACGTACTGCAAGGGTGGCTTATGAAAATTGCTGGGATGGCTTAGGTTTGAGTAGCAGTGGCAGTTGGGAGTAACAGTTTTAGATTGGGATTGGAGATAAGTGTTGGTAAATGACAGCATCCGCCCCGCTCATAGCCGCGGGAGGGCCTAGTTACTTTTGTAGCCACAAAAGTAACCAAAAAGGCTTGTCAGCAGAAATGCTTCTTTGCCGCACTGGGCCTTCGCCCGGCAAATCAGGCAAAACCACGGGCTGCAAAACGTTGCCCCACTTCGTTCGCTTTACCCCACGCTTCAGCAACTATTGCTATGCCCTTCCCAGTGCACGGGCCGCCATTGTTTTGCCTTATTTCATCCGAAGCTGTTCTGCTGACGGGAAAACCAAAAAAGAGCGTTGGCCTGACAGAAAAGCGGGCCAGGCGTATGGCGGGTCCCGATAGCTATCGGGAGATGGTTTAGCCTTTGCAATGTGCGGAGCACGAAAAAAGCGTTAAGAACCGGCAGGGCGGGCTGAAGCTTTTTTCTGTCTTGATTTATTCACCAGTTGTTTGTTTTTCATTGGTGTTCATGAGATCGCTGCGCTAAGTTTTGGTTACTTTGTATCAAGGGAAAGTAACTAGGCCCTCCCGCGGCTATGAGCGGGAAGAATGATTATGTTAAAACACTCAGGTTTTCAGCGTTTTTTGTTTATTCCGCAGCATCAGCATCGCTTTACCCGCCCTAACCTTACGTGTATCCTCCTGCTTTGCCGACCCCACCCAATCACAATACCCCTGTTTATACGATTTCGACAGACTTTCGAAAAACTCCTTTGCTTCCGGCTCCTGGTCTAATAACACCTGTAATTCGACAGGTGTGCCTTCAATATGTTCGCCTTTTTTTAACATGATGGTTTGGTTAAAATATTTATGCTGTGTCCACCGCAAATTATTAAAACATTTGCAAATACTGCAACTCTAAACTACCACTGCCACTAAAAAATACGCTAATGCCCAATCGTAAAAAACATCGCTACCGCTGCTGCACCCATAGCTATAAAGGTGAACCATAACAGGAAGCTGGATAACGGTCCGCTTTTGTACTTACCCATTACTTTTTCGTTCCGGGATATTTTGATGATGAGGAATAATAAGGGTACTGCAGCAACGCCGTTCAGTACTGCGGCATAAACCAACGCTTTCACCGGGTCGATCCCTACAAAATTGATGATGAGGCCGATGATGGTGGCGATGGTGATTACCCCGTAAAAACCGTGGGCGTGCTTCAGTTTCAAATTCAAACTGGCTTTCCAGTTAAATGCTTCGGACACCGCATAAGCCGCGGAACCCGACAATACAGGCACAGCCAAAAAACCCAGCCCAATTATACCTATCGAAAAAATAAGCTTCGCCAGGAAACCCGCGTTAGGGAAGGAGTGAACCAATGGCTCAAGGGCCTTTGCCGCATCGGCAGCGGTTTTAACATCTTTTACCCCGCTTTGGTGCAAAACGGTAGCAGCTACCAGTAGGATACTCCAGGTGGTAATTTCAGATATGATCATGCCTGCATTATTATCCAGTCGCATCCGGTGGATCAGGTTTGGGGTGATGGGAGTCTTTATATTTTGGTCGTGCTTTTCCTGCTGTTCTTCCACCTCCTGCGAGGCCTCCCAAAAAAACATATAGGGCGAAATAGTAGTGCCCAAAACCCCTGTAATGATAAACAGGAAAGCAAAGCTGAATTCAAAGTGCGGCACAACAGTGGCTTTTAATACGGTAAGCCATGGCTCGTGCACAATAAATACGGTGATAGGGTAGGCCAGCAAAGCCAGCGCAAGCCATTTTAATATCTTAGAATAAACCTTATAATTGGTAAATATTTCGAGGATGAGTATGCTGGCGGTGATCAGTAAAGTTAAGACCACAAATGGAACGGGTATTAATAGTTCCGCCGCCGAGGCCATGGCGCCAATATCCGCGCCGATATTGATGGTATTGGCAACCACCACCAAAATCACTACGGAATATAATACGGTTTTGCTGTAATGCTCCTTCACTACGGCGGCAATGCCCTTGCCGCTTACCAGGCCAATACGTGCGCAAGCTTCCTGCACGGCTGCCATAAAGGGGAGCATGTAAAGCGCTGTCCAAAGCTGACCGTATCCAAATTGTGCTCCGGTTTGCGAATAGGTGGCTATACCCGATGGATCATCGTCCGCCGCGCCCGTGGTGAGGCCGGGACCTAATAATGTTAAAAATCTCCAGTATTTTCTTCTCTTAGGTTTAGCATCGGGTTCTAATGGCATACAGTGGGTTTGATTGATAGAGTAACAGGTTTGGGTGATAAATGTTCGCTACACCCCTGATTTATAAATGTACAGTTGTTTTATTTAAGGACGAATTCAAACTATCAAATCTATCAGACTCATCCAGGGGTCATATTCATACCCGGAACCTAACTTTTTGCTTTATTAATCGTTTAACTAATATGCTGTTAAAAATAAACAAAGCAATGGAAAATATAGATTATACATACAGCCATAATTGGGACAAGATCAATATTCACGAATACTTTGAAGTGGAACATTGGACAAAGGCCCTGGGCATTAACAAAGAAGAGTTAGCAAAGGCAGTAGCTGTTGCCGGTAACTCAGCCGATGCGGTTAAAAAGTATCTGAGTAAATAAGCGATGAGTTTGTAGAAACTATCACCTATAGAATCAAATGCGGCTTTTATTGCTCCAGGCAGTTGCCGCGTTGTAAACTCCTTATAAAATATGGCTTGCTCCGACCCGGGTTAGCCAATTCTCAAGTATAGCCCGGACGGGGCAAAATTAAGGAAACCGCCATTCAACTCACCCGGTCTTCGCTTCGCTCGACCACCCTCTCTACGGCAAGCCGTAAAGAGGGATTAAATAGTTTTTATTTTTTTTTTAACCCTCTTTACGCAACGCGGAGAGAGGGTCGGCAAGCGTAGCGATGTCGGGGTGAGTCAATACGGTAATTCGCGCCCGTTGCGTATTTCAAAAAAAATGAAATATTCTTTTGATATGTAAAAACTATATCTACATTTGTAGTGTACTATTATACTAATACACTATATAGCACATGATAGAAATCAAAAAATTAAGTTTTGCCTATCCTCATAAACAATTGCTGTTTAAGGAGCTCGACCTTGCTTTGAATAAGGGGCATATCTATGGTTTGCTGGGTAAAAACGGAGCAGGGAAATCAACCTTGTTAAAAAACATGATCGGTTTGGCCTTCCCTGAAAAGGGAAGCTGCTTGTTCAATGGTATCAATGTAGCTGATCGCCCGGTATCGGTTTTGGAGGATATTTACTTTATTGCCGAGGAGTTATATGTTCCCTCTCTTACCCCGGTTCAGTTTGTTGGCAATACCGCTGGGTTTTATCCAAAATTCAATCAAAGCGATTTCTATCATTATTTAAAGGTTCTCGACGTTGATTTGGATGGGGTAATGGACAAGCAATCGTACGGTCAGCAAAAAAAAGCCATGATCGCTTTTGGTCTGGCTACCAACACCAGTCTGCTGATAATGGACGAGCCTACCAACGGCCTGGATATTCCTTCAAAAGTACAGTTCCGTAAACTCATCGCTTCTGTATTAACGGAGGACAGGTGCATGGTGATCTCTACACACCAGGTACGCGACCTCGATAGCTTGATAGATACCCTGCTGGTGCTGCATGAGCGGGAGATCGTGGTCAATTCTCCGGTTGAGGAGATCAGCGAAAAAGTATCTTTCGGTATGTTTAATGATACCACCGGCTTACAGGTTTTGTATGAAGAGGACAGCATAAGGGGCAAAAACGCCATTATTAAAAACACTACGGGCAAATTCAGCAAAATAGACCTCGAGCTATTTTTCAATGCGGTTACCACCGGCAGCAATTCACTGATAGAAACACTTAAAGCAAACTAATATGAACAACATATTTAATGCAAAACGATTTGGAAGGCTATTTATAAAACACAGCACCGAGCATTACAAAAGCTACCTGATGTCATTTGGGGTATTGGTCGGTGTGTTGTCATTGGGTATAGGTTTTTTTACCTATATCAATAATGATGAGCCGATGAATATAGCTTTGCAAACGGGCATTTTTGCTATCATACTGATGCTGGCGGGCACCATGTTTACCAGCAATATTTTTTCAGATATCGGCGATAAGAAAAAAGCGATACCTGCACTCACTTTACCGGCATCTCATTTCGAAAAATATTTACTGGGATGGCTCTATTCCTATGTTATATTTCAACTGGTGTTTCTGGCCGTTTATCCTCCCATTATTGCCATTATATTGAACACCAGGCACTGGCCCGTAAGGTTCGAGGTTTTTAATGTTTTTCATCAGCGCGGTTTGGGTTCGGTACTGTTGGTTTTTGCCATGATGCATGCAATTGCTATGTGCGGGGCTATTTTTTTTAACAAGCTGCATTTTATTAAAACCGCGTTTATCTTTTTTATCGGGGTGATGCTGTTGATGCTCGCCAATACACCAATTATCGAAATGCTAATAGGGCGGGATATTGTAGCGGCGGTACCTTTTGCACAGGTTAATTTTTATGAAGGGCACGATTTTTTTTCAATCGTTCCTTCAGGTAACATGGATGCTTTTTTTACCTGCCTCACAACAGGCCTGGCAGTTATTTTATGGGCGGCGGCTTATTTCAGGCTGAAAGAGAAGCAGGTTTAATTATACACCAAATGGAATTTAGAGATAACGAAGCAATATACCTGCAAATAGCAGCCTACGTAAGCGAAAATATTTTGCTGGGTAAGTGGCCCGCCGAACAAAAAATACCTTCGGTGCGCGACCTGGCTATTGAACTGGAAGTTAACCCGAATACAGTGATGCGTACTTATGAATTTTTACAAAACCAGGAAGTGATCTATAATAAAAGAGGGCTCGGTTTATTTGTCGCGCCAGATGGGTTCGATAAAGTGAAGGCGTATCGTAAAGAACGGTTTATTCAGCAGGATCTGCCAGAATATTTCCGAAACATCTACCTGTTGGATATTGACCTTGAAGATATACAACAACGGTATGAACGCTTTAAAGCTGAAAACTATGATAACAAAACCAAATAATGAACATGAAAACAAGTATTAAACTCCTGTTGGCCGCTTTGTTGGTTATTATAGTAGAACTTTTCGTGTACGATATGATGGTGCGAACAGAATATCGTGCCGGTACTTATAAGAAGCCATACCGCTATTATACCGATTTGAAATTTAAGGATTTTGACACCATCAATGTAAATTCGGTATCGGCTGCGAATGTAAAGTTCGAGCAGGGCCCCTTTAGGGTAAGGATGGCCCCTGATGCCGATGAATTTACAAGAGTAAGTCAGCAAAAGAAAACACTAAATATTGAAGCGATTTTTAAACACAGCTTTCAGAATAACTTCAACGCTTATATTTTAATTATTTCGTGCCCCAAAATAGCTGAACTAAGAACCAATGCCCGGTACGGAACCAATGGCAGGATATATATTGATACCATAGTGAAGGATCAATGGAATATGCGTAAGGTATGGATTGACGGATTTAAGCAGGATAGCCTCACCATAAGCCAGGATTATGGCAGCAGGGTTTTTCTTTCAAACAATGGCATCGGTGTAGTAAAAGCATCTATAGGTTTAAGCCCAGGCAGCGGGTCTCAATTAAATATTTCGAATGATAATCACTTCGATAACGTCACCCTGGATATAGGCAACAAAAGCACCCTTGTTATTGATAACGTCCCGAAAAGCAAATTCAATTACCGGCTGGCGGATAGCGCCAGGGTAATATTAACAGGTGCGGCGCAAAATATTTTTAAGAAATAACGATCTAAATCTTAGTAAAATGAAATTAGTAATCAATTCCCTTTCAAAAACGTATGCGAACGGTGTATGCGCCTTAAAAGATGTTTCGCTGACTTTAGAGAACGGCATGTTCGGTCTGTTGGGGCCAAACGGTGCAGGTAAATCATCCCTGATGCGCACTATTGCCACTTTGCAGGAAGCAGATAAAGGCAGCATTTTTTTGGACGACCTGGATGTGCTGAAAAATAAAACCGAAGTGCGGCAATTGCTGGGCTATCTGCCCCAGGAGTTTGGCGTGTACCCGAAGATTTCTGCTGAACGCATGCTCGATCATATCGCCCAGCTCAAAGGGATAGAAAGTGCGGGTGAAAGAAAAGACCTGGTAGGGAGTTTGCTCGAAAATGTGAATCTGTCAAAAGATAGAAAGAAGCACCTCGGTACTTACTCCGGCGGGATGAAACAGCGTTTTGGCATCGCCCAGGCATTGATCGGCAACCCCAAGCTAATCATCGTAGATGAGCCGACTGCCGGTTTGGACCCTGCTGAAAGGAACCGCTTCTATAACCTGCTGAGCCAGTTGGGCGAGAATACCATCGTCATCCTGTCAACCCATATTGTGGAGGATGTAAGCACACTTTGCTCCAACTTTGCTATCATTTGCCAGGGCGAGGTATTGTATGCCGGTGAACCGGACACAGCGGTAAGTGAAATGGAAGGCAAAATATTCAGCAAGGCAATCAATAAGGCCGAACTGGCACATTATCAGGATGATTTTAACGTCATATCCACCCAATTAAAAACAGGTAAGTTGCATATCCGGGTGTTGCAGGAAGCTGATCCCGGCAGTGGTTTTGTACCAGGCGTGCCCAATCTGGAGGATGTTTATTTTAGCAATATTGCTACCCGTGTGGATGTAAATACCATTTAACCGCCTTTTAATCATTACGATATGTTCTGGAAAATAATTTTATTCGAGATCCAAAACCGGATCAGGAGGCCCGCGGTCTACCTATATTTTGCTGCGGCGCTAATTTTCACGATAACTGTTTTTGCAACCGGTTCATTGCCTGTGGGAGAAAAAGAACACATTAATGCGCCTTATCTTATCGCCATGTGGTGCGCGGGTATCACTATGATGATGATGCTGGTGAGCTCGTCCATCATGGGCATGGCTTTATACCGCGATATAGAATACAATACCAAGGATTATTACCTTACTTACCCTATCACCAAAGCCGGGTATTTTTGGGGGCGTTACCTGGGCTCGTTTATATGTATGCTGTTTATAGCAAGTGCTATTATCATTGGTGCTTACCTGGGCACAAAGCTGGGGCCTATAATGAGATGGAGGGACGCAAAAGAATATGGCCCCAATAGGCTGATCTATTACCTGCATCCGTTTTTTACCATCGCCCTGCCAAACCTGATCTTTACCTCCTCCTTGTTTTTTGGGTTAGTGGCTATTACTCGTAATGTAAAAGTGATCTATAGTGGTGGTATCCTGTTGTTTTTAGGCTATTTTCTTTCTGTCTTTTTCCTCGGGCACACAACCAATACCACTGTTACCATCCTTTCTGATGCTTTTGGGATAAGCGGTGTGCGTGAGCTATCTGGTGCAGCTACATCTATTCAAAAAAACACCACTTTGTTCCCTGTCCACGGCACTTATCTGCTTAACCGCATTATTTGGTCGGGGGTTGGGTTGGTGATATTGCTCTATACTTACATCCGTTTCAACTTCGAAAAATTCTTCAGCGGCAAAAGAGATAAGTCAGCCATTGATGATGTGGTATCAAAAGTTAAACGTTCCATAAACCGCAACGTGAAAGTGAGCTTTGCAGGCTCCTATAATCGCAATACGATATTTAATCTTGCGAGGGTTGAGCTAACTAATATCCTCCGCGATAATTATTTCTGGATCATCCTGTCAAGCGGGATTGTTTTCCTGGGATTTGTCTTCTGGATGGGCAACGGAGATTTTGGCGTACCTGATTTCCCGCGTACAGTAATGCTGATGGATATATTTAATGATGTATTTCCCTTCTTTATATTTCTCATCATCATATTTTATACCGGCGAAACACTTCATCGGGACAGGGTTACCCGTTATGCGTTTATAAATGATTCCCTGCCGCCGCCCAATTGGGTTTTAAACGGCTCAAAACTCCTTGCACTCCTGATACTTGCTTTCGGCTTATCGCTGATACCGCTAATAGCCGGTATTGTGATACAAACGGCCAAAGGGTTTTACCATTATAACCTGTCATTTTATTTCATCTTTGTATTTACCATTATTTTACCGCGCTTGCTGGAGATGGTCATCTTTTCATACGTGGTACATGTGGTGATCAACAGTAAGTTTGTGGCACATGGCGTTGGAGTATCCATATGGGTGCTGGTATTCTTTTTGAATGTAACAGGCACGTTTAACTATAACCTGCTTGTCTATTCATATACCCCATGGTATGGCATTTCGGACATGGATGGACTGGGCCACATGCTTAAACCCATCTATTGGTTTAACCTGTACTGGCTGCTTGCCGGTGGCTTGCTCATCATTATTTCCGTCCTGTTCTATTACCGTGGCGTAACTTCTTCCTTTAAAGAAAGGCTTCAGTTGGTTGCAGAACGTTTTGATAAAAAGACCAGGCTATTTACAGTAGTATTACTGCTCTCGTTTTTAGCAGTAGGCGCCTATAACTATTATAACATCAGTTATTTAAATAATTTCTTGATGAAAAATGAGAGCGAGGACCGGGCTGTTATTTATGAAAAAACGCTAAAGAAATACCAAAGCCTGCCATTGCCAAAAGTAACCCGTATTAAACTCTATGCGGATATTTACCCTGATAAGCAGCAGGAGTTTGTAAAGGCTTTTGTAAACATCGTCAACAAAACCAATCAACCTATTTCAAAACTGTTGCTTGATGGTGACGAACTGACCAATTATTCGATTCAAAACGAGGGGAAACCGGTTCCATTTACATATCCGTTATTTTATCAGCGCGGTATGTTCAACTGGTTCAGGCCAAAACAGGATACAGCGGAGTTTCGCCTGTATCAGTTCGAAAAACCACTTGCACCGGGTGATTCGACCGTATTGGAAGTCCATTCATATATTACTTATAAAGGGTTTAGAAATGGCCTCTACGCCGCCAATCTGCTTCACAACGGTACATTTTTTAATGGAGGTTTACCAGGCTTAGGGTATGACGATGATGACGAAATAAACAGCCCCTATGTGCGTAAGAAAAACGGCTTGCCTGAAAAAAAGGAGGATGAAATAGCGCAAAATGACCCCGAAGGGATCGCTACGCTTAAATCAGGTAAAGCTTCAGATCTGACGAGTATGGATATTACTGTAAGTACCTCAGGCGATCAAACTGCAATAGCGCCCGGAGAACTGCAAAAGCAGTGGAAGCAAAACGGGCGCAACTATTTTCATTATATACAAACCCAACCAGGATTATATGCGCCTGTAGGTATCATATCAGAAAAATTAGCGGTGCTGCATGATAGTGTGCAGCTGGATCATAAAGTAAATATCAATATCTATTATCATCCCGAACATAATGCCAATATCAACCGGTTTATGGCCGCTTACAAGGATGGCTTGAACTATTTTAATAAAGTATACGGCCCCTATCCCTTCAAAGATATGCGCCTTGCCGAAACATCAGTGTATGGTCCCCATGAGGGATCCATGACCACATTGGATACCTATGCTGAATATAATTCATGGAATGCCAATTTTACTGACCCTAATCAGTTTGACTATTGCTATTTCAATACCACACGACTGCTTGCCCAGCAATGGTGGCGTTTTCAGGTAGCGCCAAATAGTACAGTAGGTTCATTGGTGATACCCGAAGGATTATCAAACTACAGCGCTTTAGTAATGGCTGAAAGGAAATATGGCAAGGATAATATGAAATCTATTTTGCAGGATCAGTTATGGTATTACTTATTCAGGCGGGCACGCATGGAAGAAAAAGAACATCCCCTCATCAGGGCGGATCAGTGGTATGAATGGAGTGGCAAAGCAAGTGTGGCTTTATATGGATTAAGGGATTTGATAGGAGAGGGCAGCATAAATTCAGCTTTGCGCGATTTTAAAAATGCGTATGCGTTTAAAACCAAACCACCTTATGCGGGCGCTAACGACTTGTACCGTTACCTGCAAAAGCATGTGCCCGATTCGTTACAGTATTACCTGACTGATACCTGGCAAAAGATAACGCTGTATGATAATAAAGTGACCGAAGCCAAAGCCATGCCCACAGGCAACAAGGGCGAATATAAAGTAACTCTTAAAGTAGATGTCGCCAAGGTTTGGATAGACAATAAGGGCAACGATATACCTGCCAAAAACATGAACGATTATATTGATATCGGGGTATTTGCCGCCAAAAGCAATAATAAGGATGGCCGTTCACAAACAAATCCGCTGTACCTTAAAAAATATAAGCTTACTGACGGTCAGCATACCATCAGTGTAATCGTAAAAGGGAAACCGGTAAACGTGGGTATTGATCCTTATGCAAAACTGATAGACCGCCAGCCTAATGATAATATGAAGGATCTGTAAGAGATCAAAACTTACGAAGTTTTCTTAACTTCGTAAGTTTTTTGAGACAAATAAACAACACTGAAATATCACCAGATATTTACACAGCGTTAACAATTCTTTGATTATCTTTGCAAATCATAAAAGCAAGAAAAATCAACTACCCCTATAACATACTGCATAAAACAAATCTGCTTGCAGTATCGGCAGTTTCAATTATTTACTTGTGCTGCATATTCAGCAACTTGATGATGCTTTAATTTATTAATTCCCCACCTGGTGATCGCCCAATGATTTGCTGTTGGCTATTACCCGTTGGTTATTTATTAACATGAGACAATTAAAAATAACCCAATCCATTACTAACCGCGAGTCACAATCGCTGGAAAAATATTTACATGAAATTGGAAAAGTCGACCTGATCACCGCTCAGGAAGAAGTAATACTGGCCCAAAAGATACGTGAGGGTGACCAGGCCGCGTTAGAACGCTTAACAAAAACCAACCTGCGCTTTGTGGTGTCGGTTGCTAAACAATACCAGAGCCAGGGTCTTACTTTGGGCGATTTGATCAACGAAGGTAACCTCGGACTGATCAAAGCCGCTAAACGTTTTGACGAAACAAAAGGCTTTAAATTTATATCGTATGCCGTATGGTGGATACGCCAGTCTATTTTGTCGGCTGTTGCCGAACAATCAAGGATCGTGCGTTTACCATTGAACCAGATCGGCTCATTAAGTAAGATCAACAAATCAGCATCCAAACTGGAGCAACACCTGGAGCGCCAGCCTACAGCTGAAGAACTGGCTGAAGACCTGGAAACTACTCCTGAAAAAATAGCTGATTCTTTATCAAACGCCGGTCGCCAGGTTTCTGTTGACGCGCCGTTTATTGCCGGTGAAGAAAATACCCTGCTTGATGTACTGCAAAGTAAAGATGCAGGCGCTGATAGCGACCTGATGATCGATTCGCTTTCACAAGAGATCAAACGCTCACTGAGCATTTTGGCTGAACGTGACAGGCAGGTTATCGTGTTGTTTTTTGGTTTAGGCAGCAATGCCCCACATTCGTTAGAAGAAATAGGCGAAAAATTCAGCTTGACCCGCGAACGTGTACGCCAGATAAAAGATAAGGCATTAACCCGTTTGAGGCACAATTCCAAAGCAAACTTGCTGCAATCTTATTTGTAAATATCGGGCCAGTTATCAGCAACGAATTGATAGTGAAGCACAGCAGTTATATTAATGCTGTTCACTATCTTCCAGCTGGTTAACTCATCGATAAATTCCGGAGCTGTAAACCCGGCCTGTAATGCCGCTTGCCTGTAAAATGCTGCCTTTGGCGGATGATGAGGCGAGCAGGCATTGAACACATAGCCAAAAGCACTTTGCTCAAAGATGGCTACACTCAATCCAACACAATCGTGCAGGTGAATCAGATTAACCGGAGCCCTACCGTTTGGAATATCTTTTTTTCCCGCAAAGAACCGCCCCGGATGACGTTCCGGGCCAACTAACCCGCCAAAGCGGAGGATGGTGGTTTTAAATGAAGCCTGCGATTGCAAAAGCTTTTCGGCTTCTAATAAGATCTTACCAGATTCAGTATCCGGCGCAGGGTCACTCAACTCGTTTACCTCGCTGTTATGATCGCCATAAACACCCGTTGAGTTGATGTAGATGACTTTCGTTATCCCATATTTTTCAATAGCTTTTGAGATGTTTCTTATTTTAGGCAGATAATCCGCTGTTTCGCCTTTACGGAACCTTGGGGGAATACTGATCACCAGCACGTCGCATTGAAAAAATTCCGCGTCGAAATGTTCACTATCCGCGCTGATCTGCACCAGGTATGGCAGTAGGCCCTCATCCGATAAAGATTCTATTTTCTCCACTGATGTAGTAGAACCTTTCACTAAAAAGCCCTGTTTAAGCAGCGCCTTACCCAAAGCCATACCATACCAGCCGCAGCCCAAAATACTAATTATCATGTGTGATAAAGGTAATGCTTCAATTCAATAATATTATTGGGAATAACCTTACTATTCCATTCCTTATGCATTACCAACGCTGCCCCAACAGCCGAAGCCTGGGCCGTAGAAGCTGCATATACTTCCATTTGCGGGAACGCAGTCACAAGCAAATTCATGAACACCTCGTTTTTACTAAACCCACCATCCACAAAAATTTTCTTTACGGAAGTGCCTTTAAGCACTAATTGCGTTGAAGCAACCTGCAAATGGATCAAATCTAACAGCAATTGATGATAGGCTTCTTCGGCAGTCTTGAAATCGGAAAGCCGCCTTGATGCAAACCCTAAACCCTGCGGTTGGTTGACTTTAAGCCGCTTAATGATCTCTGGTTGGAAAGCTATACGACTGAATTTTGCAATGCTCTGTTTAAAATGCTCCGCGATCCGTTTAATCTGCTGCTCATGATCGAAACCCGAAAATAACCTGGAGGCTTTTACTGGTTTGCCCTGGTATTGCAGGTAGCATAAACAATCCTGTTGAAGTTCATCAGCAGTTAATGGCGATTGGTTAAAAGGGTTTAAACTGATGTTCCATGTCCCGGTTGAAATTAAAATAAAGGGTTCATTAAAATTCAGTAAATAGGGGATAAGGGCAGCTGAACTGTCATGCATGCCCGGTCCGACTTTAATAGGACTATTGCCAAAAACCACTTGTGAGATTTTATCAGCCGCAACTATTGGGGCAAGCTTTGAAATAACCCCTTCACTATCGATCCAATTATGATAGGTGTTTTTTGAGAAATCCCATGTCGCCGTATGGCAGCCAATACTTGTCAGGTCAGAATAACAATTTCCCGTCAGCAAAAAGCTTAAATACTGTGGCAGGTGCAAAGCATATTTCAGGTGCTTAAATACTTCAGGTTTTTCCTGCTTAAATCGATAAAGCTGCAATCCCGAATTTAAGCTGCCCAAAACCGGCGACGCGGTTTCGATGCTAAAATGTTCTTCGCCTCCATGATTCGCATAAAATTGTTTACTCAGTTCTTCAGGGTATGGTTTGAGATAATTGTATAATGGAGTTAAAGGCTGCCCGTCATTACCAATGTAAACCAAACTCGCACCGTAAGCGGAGAAGTTGACTGCCTTTATATCATATTCTTTAAGACCGATGATGTCATTTAACGAATCAACCACAAATTGCTGCAGACTTTCCAAATCTTCGCAGGGATATCCGTCCTCATCAACCACTTCGTCCAACCGCGTCGATCTTTCAAAAACGATATGGTAGTTTTCATCAAATAAAAACAGTTTCTTATTTGTTTTACCAATGTCGAATATGGTTATAACGGCTGCTGGGTTCATTTTGGGTTTATTCAAAAAAGGGTGTCATCCACTATAACCCCGTAGCCACGGTTTTTGATCCCCGTTCTTTTATCAAATTCTCCCGCACATTCATTTTCCTGTAGGTACCAATAGGATCCAAAGCACCTCCAGCCCGCAAACTTGCCTCGGCTATCAAAGGACGCACGTCGGTGCGATAAGCCTGTTGCAAAATTTCCTGTGCTAAGGTCACATCATTATTATTTTGAGCTGATAACAGCGCAGTTTTATCTACTAACAAAGCTTGTGCATAAGCTATTTTAATAGCCTGTACGGATTGCAGCAGGTCTTCGATTGGGTCTTTCACATTATGGGAAGCGTCGATCATCCAGCCTATATCTGTAGCATGGTTCATTCCGCGGGCATCCATGCCTTCAACCAGTTCGTTAAATATCAGGAACAATTGATACGGGTTAATGCTGCCTACTGTTAGGTCATCGTCCCCGTATTTGGAATCATTAAAATGAAAGCCGGCCAGTTTACCTTCCATCAGCAGTAACGAAACGATCTGCTCGATATTAGCGCCC